>JACQSY010000040.1 GCA_016211085.1 Acidobacteriota bacterium
GGAAATCCGCCTGTCCGGTTCGACGAGCGGGATGTGGAAACGGAGCAGGGAGGAGCTAGTGAGGCACCGGCAACTGAAAAGGGCGGAAACAGATAGGCTCCATCCTAAACTACCGCGCCACATCTCGACTCTACTGAATACGGTAACGTTGGTTGCGAGCGCGACGGCGGCCAGAGGCGGGACGATAGCTTGATGTGCCCTGGTTTGCTTTTGTTTGGAATCGATGGCATAAAACGGCTGCGATGGATCGTCGGCCTATCCTGATCACCGGAGCTAGTGGGGTTTTGGGATGGCACCTTTGCCGATTTTTTATGGAGCGGGGCTATTCTGTTGAGGCAGTGTACGGAAAGAACCCTGTCAGATTCCCAGGGGTGCGCTCTTTTAGCCTAGACCTGGAAAACCCATACGAATTCCGTCAACTATGCGAAGGCTGTGATTACGCAGCTATCATCCACGCGGCTGCTATGAGCCGACCTGATGCCTGTGAGTCATCCCCGGCCAGGGCATTTGCCGTCAACGTTGAAGGGACACGGATACTGATGGATTCCATGGCGCCGGATACCCGATTTATTTACATATCGACAGACATGGTCTTCGATGGTTCTAGGGGAGACTATTCGGAGTGCGACAGCACTGAAGCGCTCAACGTCTACGCCCGCACCAAACTGGAAGCGGAACGGCTGGTAATGCTTCGACCCCATTCCACAGTAGTACGTATTGCCAAGCTTTACGGGTGGGAGAGCCCTTTTTATGCTTGTTTTACCACCTGGATGAGGACGCTCTTTGAGAAAAAGCAAAAGGTCCCCCTTTTTAAGGACCAGTTTCGCAGTTTCATTTACGTAGGGGATATAGCACGCGGTCTGGAGCGTCTACTTGACTCAGAACCAAAGTTGTCTTTGTACCATCTGGGAGGCCCTCAGAGGTTGAGCCGGACCGACCTTGGCAGGCTTTATGCGGATGTTTTCAGCTACGATGTATCGTTGATCGATCCGGTGTCCTTCACTTCCTTGGGAGGTCCGGTCAAGGGCCAGGATTGTTCCCTAAGCTCGGAGCGTTTTCACAGAGAATTTGGTTTTCAGGCCGCGTCGGCCAGAGAAGGCCTGATGCGACTGCTGGAAAAAAAGTATTGACCGGCAAAAACTCCGGGATGGTTCGTGCCAACATCATTGACGCTCTCCGGGGGGGAACCTTAGAATCGCGCAATGGGTGAGTTTCGGAAATTACTGCCCTTTATCCGTCCCAACGCTCATCTTTTGATTTTATCTCTCCTTCTTTTGGTGATCAGCGGCGCGCTGGAAGCGCTGATGATCATGCTGCTCGCGCCCATCTTTAATCAACTGTCTCCGGCTGGCGTGAATCAAGACAAATTCACTTTTCTCAACCGCCTGTTTGATTTGCAGGAGGGAAGCCTGATCCGCATTGCGGTGTTTTTGGTGCTGTTCGCCCTGCTCAAAGGAATCTTCCTTTTTTTCGCTGAGTACTGGATGAGCCACAGCGGCCAAAATGTGGTCAATGCCCTTCGAAATCGCCTCAATGAGCACTTGCTTGAGCAGTCCCCGGCTTTTTATGCCTTGAATCCCACGGGAAAATTGATCGCTCGAGTCATTACCGATACGGAGCGCCTTCAGGAAACCGTAAGCAAGACACTGACGGATCTTTTCAGACAGTCCTTTCTTTTGATCTTTTTTCTGGCACTGGTTTTTTACACGGACTGGAAGCTGGCGCTTTTTTCTTTTGCAATCGCTCCGATCGTAATGAGCATTACCGTGAATCTTGGCCGCAAGGCCCGAAAAGTGAGTTGGAAAAGCCAGGAGAGCCTATCCGAGGTGGCGAATGTGCTTCAGGAAACCATTGTGGGGCAAAAGATTGTCACCGCATTTGGGATGGAAGATTACGAAAAAAGTCGCTTCCGTAGTTTTACCCAGCAGCTTCTAAAGGCCAATCTCAAGGCGGCACGCATCTCAGCCTTGAGTTCGCCGCTGATTGAGTTTGTGGGATACGTCTCCTTCGTGCCTTTTCTATTGTACGCGCACTACCAGATGAATCGAGGATTTACCATTGGGGCTTTTGTGGTATTTGTGGCCGCCCTGTTTCGGCTTTATGAACCCGTTCGAAAATTGTCACGGATGCATCTTCACTTTCAGCAGGCGCTGGCTTCTTCCAGCCGGGTGTTCGAGCTGCTGGAAACTCACATTGAGATTCAGGACAAGCCGGGAGCCCGAGATCTTCCTCCCATTCAGCGCGAGATCACCTTTGAGGGAGTTTCTTTCCGATACGAGCGGCACCACGTAAAAATGGTCCTGGAAGGCATCGACCTCAGAATCCAAAAAGGCGAAATCGTCGCTCTGGTAGGGGGCAGCGGAGCAGGAAAGAGCAGCCTGGTCAGCCTCATCGCGCGTTTTTATGACGTCAGCGAAGGGCATATCAAGATCGATGGCATCGACATCCGGGACGTGAAACTGGAATCCCTACGGCGACAAATCGCCATCGTCACCCAGGACACATTCTTGTTTAACGATACGGTTAGCAACAACATTGCTTATGGGCGGGCAGACTGCAGCCTCGACGAAGTCATCCATGCAGCCAAGGCCGCATTAATTCACGACTTCGTCATGAGTTTGCCGGACGGCTACCAGACCGTGATCGGGGAGCGGGGACAAAGGTTGTCCGGCGGGCAGCGCCAGCGCCTGGCTATCGCTCGAGCCATTATGAAAGACGCTCCCATTCTTATCCTGGACGAGGCCACTTCAGCACTGGATTCAGAGTCGGAGCTTCTCGTGCAACAGGCGCTCTACAATTTAATGCGCCATCGTACCACGCTGGTTATAGCTCACCGCCTCTCCACCATCCGCATGGCCAACCGCATTCTGGTAATGGAGGCCGGCCAAATTGTCGAAACCGGAAATCACGACAGCCTCCTGGAACAGTCAGGCATCTATCGCCGTCTATACGACCTCCAGTTTGCTGACCTGAACGCCCCTCTCTCCATGGCTGCAGAAAGATAAAACTTTTATAACTACGTTCAAGGATTGATAAATGCACAGCATGACCGGATTCGGACACGCCGAGCTTTCACTTACCGAAGCCGATATTTCCGTCGAGGTCAAAACGACCAATGGACGTTATCTCGACGTGATGTTCCGCCTTCCTCGCGAAATGTCGTTCTTCGAAGCGGAACTGAGGAAAGTAGTTCAAGAAATGATACGTAGAGGAAGAGTCGAAGTGTTCATGAACCTCGTCTTGAAGTCGGAAAATCAGTTGGAGGTTGATCAGTCTCTGCTGGAAAGCTACCTCTCCCTTGCAGAGAAGGTCCGATCCAGGGCTGAGAATTCTGTGCTCGACGTTTTCAGACTGCTTCAGTTACCCGGGGTAGTCAAACCACGACTAGTGGAACTCGGGATGCTGCTGCCTTCCCTTAGAAGCGTCGTGCGAGAAGCAATAACCAGGGTGTTGGAAGTCCGCCGGGAAGAGGGCGCTGCCATCAACAGGGACCTGGAACGCCGTCTGAATACCCTTGCCCGCCTGGTGGCGCAGATCCAGGAGGGAGCCGACGCAATCCGAGAATATTACCGAACCAGGCTCAAGCAGCGCGTGGAGGAATTGAATCGGGATCCGGCAATAGATGAGAATCGTCTGGCTCAAGAGATTTTGTTCTACGCTGAACGCTATGACATTTCTGAAGAGATCACTCGATTGCTCAGCCACGTGGAACGATTTCGCGAATACCTGGACGTCCCCGAAGAAAGCGTCGGAAAAAGTCTGGATTTTCTTTGCCAGGAGATGAATCGGGAAATGAACACCATCCTGTCCAAGTCGCCGCTTGCCGAACTCTCCCGTCTGGGGGTGGAAGGGAAGGCTGAAATAGAGAAAATTCGAGAGCAGGTCCAAAATGTCGAGTAGGGGCAATGTGATCGTCATTAGCGCCCCTTCCGGCTCCGGAAAGACCAGCCTGGCCCGAGGCGTGGCCACCCTCCCGGACTTGAAGTTTTCGATCAGTCACACCACCAGAGAGCCGAGAAGCGGAGAGCGTCACGGCACCGAGTATTTTTTTGTTTCGGAAACTGAATTCCTGGCCATGGTCCAACGCCAGGAGTTTCTGGAATATGCTCATGTTTACGGGCACTACTACGGAACCAGCAGGGGATTTGTGGAGTCCACGCTCAACAGGGGATGGGATGTACTGCTGGATATCGACGTGCAGGGAGCCTTGAAGGTCAAAACCCAGGTTCCGGATGCCGTCCTGGTGTTCGTATTCCCCCCCTCTATGCAGGTGCTGCAGGAGCGCCTGCGGGGCAGAGGGCTCGACGATCCCGAAATCATCGACAAACGTCTGAAAATAGCTGCGGATGAGATCAGTTTCTTTAGGGAATATGATTACGTGATCATCAACGAAGATATCGAAAAGTCGATCCTTGAGTTAAAATCAATAGTTTTGAGTGCTCGCTGCCGCTTGAAAGTGAGAAAACAGCGCGCTGAAGAGATTGCCGGTACATTCGGGAAATGAGGAAGCATGATTATCAAGATTCCGAAAGAATTTGACAGTAAGTTCCGCTTCATTTTAGTCGCCGCCGAACGGGCCAAGCAGATGCAAAACGGGGCACCCCCCAAGATGGAAGTGAAATCAAAAAAACCTGCTCATATCGCGGTTCGCGAGGTCCAGGCTGGGCTGGTGCCCTATGCAGTACTTGAAGAAGAGACCGAATGAGAGTCATTCTGGGCGTGACCGGTTGTATTGCAGCATATAAATCCGTGGTGATTCTGCGGCTGCTGCAGAAGTCCGGATTCGAAGTTTTTCCGGTCATGACGCGTCATGCCCAGGAATTTATAACCCCCTTGACGCTGGAGAAGCTTTCGGGAAACAAGGTGATTTGTGGAGTTTTTGATGACCGTTCCACTGAAATTGAGCATATTGCGCTGGCGAGAAGAAGCGACTTGCTCTTGATGGCTCCGGCTACAGCGAACCTGATCGGCAAAATGGCGCATGGCATTGCCGACGATTTTCTGAGCACGCTCTATCTTTCCACCACCACTCCGGTCGTGCTGGCTCCGGCGATGAACGTCGAGATGTGGCGACATCCTGCCACGCAGAACAATCTACAAATGCTGCGCAAACGAGGCGTGGTCATCGTGGAGCCTGAGCCTGGCTACCTGGCTTGTGGAGAAGAAGGGGAAGGCCGTCTTGCGCAGCCTGAATCGATCGTGCAGACAGCCCTGGAAGTGCTGCGTCCGGTGAAAAGCCTCCTGGGTAAAAAGATACTGGTGACTGCCGGACCCACCATTGAAGATATCGACCCGGTGCGTTTTATTTCCAATCGGTCGTCTGGAAAGATGGGTTACGCGATCGCACATGAAGCAGCTCAACGCGGGGCCACGGTCACTCTGATTACAGGGCCCACTTATCTGCCTGCTCCGAGCGGTGTCCGGGTGCTGCCGGTTCGCTCAGCCGTCGAGATGAGAGACGCGGTGCTGAGCCATTTTGCGGATGCTGACGTGGTTGTCATGGCAGCGGCTGTTTCTGATTTCACGCCGGTGACTGTTGAGGCTCACAAGATAAAAAAGGCCACTGCTTCCAGCGTTCTCCAGCTTCACCCAGCGCCTGATATCCTCGAGGAGATAGGCAAGCTCAAACAAAGCCAGTTCCTAGTAGGTTTTGCTGCAGAAACGCAGAATCCCCTTGAGAACGCCCGCCTAAAACTAAGGGAAAAGCGACTGGACCTGGTGGTTCTCAACGATGTGTCACAACCCGGGGTCGGATTCCAGTCTGATTACAATCAAATAACCGTGATCTCCCCCGATGGAGAATGCGAAGATCTGCCGTTACTGCCCAAACACCAGGTGGCCCAGCTTCTTTGGGATCGCATCTCGAAAAGGCTGTTCGCGATTGCTCCCGAAGGCGCGCGGGGAGCGTGATTCCCTATGAGCAAGGCTGGTTTTGTGGCCCTGATTGGCCGCCCCAACGTGGGCAAATCCACCTTACTGAACCGCCTTGTCGGTCAAAAGATTTCCATCGTCAGTGACAAACCCCAGACCACTCGTAATCGGATCCTGGGAGTATTGACGCGCGGCGACGCCCAAATCATCTTCGTCGACACTCCCGGCGTGCACCGGCCCACCTACCGTATGAACAAGCGCATGATGAACATGGTGTATTCGGCGTTGAAAGAGGTGGATCTGCTCATTCATATGGTGGACGTTACTGAAAGATATGGGAAAGGCGAACAGTACGTAATCGACCTGATCAAGACGGCTGAGAAACCGGCCCTCCTGGTCCTTAACAAGGTGGACCTGATCTCTAAGGGAAAACTACTGCCGTTGATTGACTTTTTCAGCCATCAGCACGACTATCGCGAAATCATTCCTCTCTCGAGCACCGAAGGAATCAACGTGGATGTCCTCCTTCAAAAAATCATTGAAAACCTTCCCGAAAGTGAGTTCCTGTTCCCTTCGGAATACGTCACGGACCAGCAACAGCGTTTTATGATTGCTGAGATCATACGCGAGCAGGTGCTTCAGATGACTCGTGAGGAATTGCCCTATTCGACGGCAGTTCAGCTTGATGCGGTTGACGAAAACCGGCGAACGGAAGGTTTCGTAAGCATTAATGCGTCCATCATCGTGGAGAAAGAAAATCAAAAGAAAATAGTAGTGGGCCATGCAGGGCAGATGATCAAGGCCATTGGAACGGCGGCCAGGTTGGAGCTGCAGAAGCTTTTGGGCGTCCCCAAAGTGTTTCTTGGCTTGAACGTCCGCGTAGTGGAACACTGGCGCGATCGCGAAGAAATTCTTAACGAGGTGGGTGTCAGCTAATTCCGCTAAGATCCTTCTTGGGGTACTAAGTTCTCAATTTCATGTTTAAGGAAATCGAGCAGCAGCTAAGTTTTTATTTGGAGTTGGGAGTGACCCATTTAAATGTTCCTCTCCAAGGCGCCGCCCCGTGCGCCGGTACATGCGGCCCAGCGGCCACGTTGGAAGAGATTCGTCATGAGTTGGGCGATTGCAGTCGCTGTAAGCTTTGCCATACCCGCACCCACATCGTTTTTGGCGAGGGGAATCCAAAGGCTGAGCTGATGTTTGTGGGAGAGGCTCCAGGGGCTGATGAAGATGCTCAGGGGCTACCGTTTGTGGGTCGCGCGGGCCAGCTTCTCACGCGGATCATAGAGGCGATCGATCTGAAACGGGAACAGGTGTACATTGCCAACGTACTCAAGTGCCGCCCACCCAACAATCGTGACCCGGCGCCTGACGAGATTGAGATGTGCCGCCCGTTCCTCCTCAAGCAGATCGAATCCATAGGACCTAAGATCATCGTGGCTCTCGGAAAGCATGCCGCGCAGACGCTACTGGGCACGCCACGGCCGATCTCATCCTTGCGGGGAAAATTTACCCCCTTCGGAAATCAGCTGCTTCTACCGACTTTCCATCCCTCCTATCTGCTTCGCAATCCGAGCGCGAAGCGTGAAGTGTGGGAAGACATGAAAAAGGTCCGCGACAAGCTGAAAGAGCTTGGTTGTTATTCCTGAATGAACTGCATCTTTTCCACCCCTGTCTTTCCTTATGACTGATCCGTTGGATCAAGTGATCCTGATGTTTGGATGGTCGACATGAATCGCTTTCCGCACTTTGTGGACGTTGCTGTGCCCCTCCCCATCTTTCAGACTTTCACGTACGAAGTTCCTGATTCGATTCAGCTAGTGCGTCCGGGAGCGCGATTGTTGGTTCCCTTGGGAAAGCGCTCGATTGCCGCAATTGCGCTGCGGCTTCACCGGGAGCCGCCGGCGCAGAAGTTTCGTCAAGTCGAGAAAGTTTTAGACAGCGAATCGGTTATCTCAGAACCTCTGCTGGAATTGGCTCAGTGGATTTCCTCGTACTACTTCTCGCCTTTGGGGGAGGCAATTCGGATCATGCTGCCTCCAGGCCTTCTACAAAAGAAGAACGCCGATCGGGCACCGGCATGGCCGGTGAAACAAAGGTGGATGATTCTGGAGGTCTTAAACGGAGGGGGAGGGCTGACTGCCAGACAAGCCCACGTGATGGACGTGCTGAGCGCCGAGAAGCTGCCCGTCGAGCTCACTGAATTTGTTCGCAAAACAGACTGCAGTGCGGCCGTCGTGAAAAAGCTAGCTCATGAGGGAAGGATCGTGCTCCAGAAAGTGAGCGTGTACCGGTCTCCCTGGGGGGATGCCGCGCCGCGACTTGAAAAGCACATACTGAATGATGAGCAGCAAAAGATTTTTGAGACCCTCAAGCACCGGCTGCAACGAGGAGGTTTTTACAGTGTGCTTCTTCATGGCGTCACCGGGAGTGGGAAAACCGAAATTTATCTGAACGCAATAGCTTTTGCGCGTTCTTTGGGAAAATCGGCGCTCATGATGGTTCCGGAAATTGGCCTGACGCCTCAGGTGGCACGCCAGTTTCGTTCCTGGTTTGGAGAGGAAGTTGCCATACTGCATAGCGCGCTTTCCGATGGAGAACGCTTCGACGAGTGGAGGAGAATTCGTGAGGGAGAAGCTCAGGTGGTCGTGGGCACGCGCTCAGCCGTTTTTGCTCCGCTTGCCAAACTGGGCATCATCATCGTGGATGAGGAGCATGACAGCTCTTACAAGCAGGAGGAAATGCCGCGCTACCATGGACGTGACACCGCCCTTAAAAGAGCGAGTATCGAGGGAGCGTTGGTACTTTTGGGAAGCGCCACCCCCCAGCTTGAAACTTTTTTTCAGGCAGTTGAGTCCCGCCGCTTTGACTATATGCCGCTGCCGTTCCGGATCCTGGAGCGACCGCTTCCCACCGTGCACATCGTGGACATGCGGGTGGAATTTGAAAGGAAAGGAAAAGCTGCGGTGCTTTGCGATCTCCTGAAGGAAAACATCGCCGACCGGCTCACCCGCCGCGAGCAGGTGCTGGTCCTGATGAACCGGCGCGGTTATTCTTCGGTCCTGCTCTGCCGCAGTTGCGGGAACACTGAAGCCTGTGCTAACTGCAGCATCAATCTGACCTATCACCAAGAAAGCAGCCGGCTTTCGTGCCACTACTGCGGCTATGCGCGTTCGGTACCTCAGCGATGCCGGAGCTGTGGGAAGGAATACATTTATTTTCTGGGCGAGGGGACCGAGCAGATCCAGAAAATCCTCATGTCGGCTTTTCCCAACGCAATCACAGACCGTCTGGACCGTGACAGCGTTCAGCGACGCGGCAGCTACGATCGTATCCTGGGCTCCTTTTCTAGTGGAAAAACCGACATCCTGATTGGAACGCAAATGATTGCCAAAGGACATGACTTCCCCCGCGTGACGCTGGTAGGGGTGCTGGCCGCGGAGCAAATGCTGCGTCTCGCAGATTTTCGAGCTGCCGAGAAGACTTTTCAACTGGTAACTCAGGTAGCAGGCCGCGCCGGGCGGGGCGAGCAGCCGGGAGAAGTCATTATTCAGACCCACTTCCCCAATCACTACAGCCTGCGCTACGCCTGCGCTCAGGATTACCGCCGGTTCTATGATCAGGAAGTGCGCTACCGCCGTGATTTTCGTTATCCTCCGTTTACGGCCCTGGCCAATCTGCTGGTCCACTCGACCCACCGTGAAAAAGCCGCACAGCTTGCGTCAAGAATAGGAGACGTGCTCAAGCAAAAGATCCAGGAACACTCGCACGAAAGGCGCATGCGCCTGCTGGGGCCCTCCCCCGCAGCTATTGAACGGATCAAACGGGAGTTCCGCTTCCAAATGCTGATCAAGACCACCAGCCGCCGCGAGTTGCACGAAGTGCTGGACCAAACCTTCCGGGTGCTTCAACAGGAAGGTACGTCTTTAAAAAACATCTTGGTGGACGTGGACCCCATCACTGTCTTGTAATGACCCCACAAATACGCCGACACGTCTGGCAGGAGATGCTCGAGCACGCCCGCCGGGAGTATCCATTGGAATGCTGCGGCCTGCTGGCCGGAGAACAGGAGGTCGCGGAAAGCATCACGCCAGCCACCAATCAATTAGCCAGTCCAAACTCCTTTTCGGTCCCTGCCGAGGAACTGTTTCAGTTTTTCCGCCGCCTGGTGGATTCGCCCCAGCGCCTGATCGGAATTTACCATTCCCATCCAAACGCTCCGGCTACCCCCTCGCCGCGAGATACGGCAGAGTTTCATTATCACGACGTTTTCTACTGGATTGTTTCTCTTAAAGACCTGCAGCCCGACATCCGTTGTTTCCGCTGGGGTAGAATGGGTTTTGAGGAAATAAAGTACGTTATCCTCGATTGATTCAAATGTGGAAATGTGTATACCTATTGTCTGGATGCGGGGTTGTCTTAAACTTTGTGCGTTATTGAAATTTTCAAGCCTGTGAACAAATCTGATATTTTCGCCAACATTCGTAGTATTGCCAATCCTGAAGCATTGGAATTCCTGGACCAGGTGGTGCTCTTGTTGCCCCATGAGTTGCGCTACCGCTTAAAGCAGGTGATGGATTCGATTCCGCCTGAAGGCGACAACCTGCATCGGGTGCTGCGTGTGGTCGCGTCGCAATGGAGAACTCTTCAGCCCCAACAGGGCTTGCACATTGTGCTGGTGGGTGCTGCCGAGACCGGAAAAGCCTCCCTGTTGCGCGAAATTGAGAGGAAGCAGGTACACAGCGAGCCCATTTTTTCGATCATCGACATCCAGGAGCTGCATCTGGGGTATGGCGGACAGCAGCAGCCTTCAGAAGAATTGAGTGCTGCTGACCTGATTCTGTTCTTCCTCGATGGGACCTACGGCATCTCTGAGCAGACACGGCAAATGTATGAACAGCTCTTGAGTCTTGGACGACCCATTCTGGTAGTGCTAAACAAAATGGACCTGGTAGCAAATCCTCGAAGCGCCATTCGACAGGCTAGGGAACAGCTGGGAGCTCACGTTTTTGCCGTCTCGGTTCCTACGGAAGAAACCGTCCAGAAGCTGCTTAAAGCAGTAGTGGCCACACATCCCCCGGCCCTTTATCCGCTGGCACAATACTTTCCGGATTTTCGGCGCAGCATTTGTGATGCCATCGTTACCCAGTCCGCTTTTTCCGCCAGCGTGGTGGGCGGGCTGAAAATACCGTTCAGCGATTTTTTTCCGCTGCTTGCCATACAGGTCGCCATGATTCTCAAGATTGCGCGGGCTTTCGGCCACCGGCTTAATCTTGAGCGTGCTCGCGAGCTCCTGCCGCTGTTAGGCGCGGGGGGCTTGGTTCGCCTGGGCAGCCATAACTTGCAGGAACGCTTTCCGCAGCGTGCGGGCTTTATTTCCGTATCCATGGCCGGTATCTGGACCTTCTCTCTCGGACGCCTTGCCGTGCGCTATTTTGAAAAGTTCTCCAACCGTTTACAGGAGCTGGAAGCCCTCTCCCCGGACCTCCGGGAAGCGGCAATTTAGATTCGTGAGCGAACCGAGCCGCATGGCGCACGATTGTCATGCCCATCACCCGGCACCAGTAAGAAACTCCGACCGTTGGTACGGCATCGACCGCAGCGAGAGTGCTCGCTCTCTCAGGTTGGCTCTTGGACTCACCTCCGTCGTCATGGTGGCGGAGTTTCTGGGCGGCTTGTGGACCAACAGCCTGGCGCTGCTGGCCGATTCCGCTCACATGCTGGTCGACGCCGCAGCCCTGGCGTTGAGCTGGTTTGGACTCTGGTTCATGCGACGGCCTGCCACTCCCGAGAAAACCTACGGATATTTTCGAGTAGAAATCCTGGCAGCGCTACTCAACGGGGCGGGCCTGGTCGTGATTGCCTTCTTCATTCTGTTGGAAGCTTATGAACGTTTGCTCGCCCCCGAGCCGGTCCGCAGCCTGGAAATGCTGATTGTTGCCTTCGTGGGATTGATCGCCAACCTCATCTGTGCCTGGGTGCTTCATGCCGGCTCCAGGGAAAGCCTGAACGTTCATGGTGCCTTTCTTCACGTGGTGGGCGACGCCATCGGCTCGCTGGGGGCGATCCTGGCCGGGACGACCATCTTGTTGTGGCAGTCCTACTGGGTCGACCCGCTGGTCAGTGTTATGGTGAGCGGATTGATTCTTATCAGCTCGTGGCGGCTGGTAAAAGATTCGGTGCTGGTCTTACTCGAAGGAACACCTTCCCATATCAATCTGCTGGCAATGAAGGAAGAGCTTTCACGAGTGGAAGGAGTCGACTCCGTTCACGATCTGCACGTCTGGACGCTCACTTCAGGCGTACACGCCATGACCTGTCATGCTGTGGTCAAAGGCAACCAAAATCGCCATCAAATCCTGGAACGATTGAGTGCGGTCTCTCGGGGAAACTTCAATATTCACCACAGCACCATCCAGATCGAAGAAGAAGACCTTCGGGGAAATGAAACCAATTTTTGCCATTGAAAAAAGCAAGGGCTGTGATCCGAGACACTGTCTTGACTACCTCAAACACGCGACTCTATACTCCGATCAAGGTTTTATGTTCCCCGAGACGAAAATTCAGCCTCGCCATGTCTCTCAGAAAAGTACCTTCGCTTAATCAATCCGGTTCCCAATGAGGAATACACATGTGGGAGAATTTTGAGGAAAAACCCACCTACGCCAAGCGCTACGCCCAGGAAAACCTGGAGCAAGAAAGCTTGGCAACGCGACGGCAGGGCATAGAAACGCTGCGCCTCCACTATAACTGGGTAGCACACTTCTTGAATGAGCATCCCGGATACCGCTTCTTCGAAGCAGGGGAAATTCCCTGGACCGAATTCGAGGGCACATTAGCCGAATCCAAGGTGGCGCTGGTTACAACGGCCGGCATCTACCACAAGACTCAGAAGCCCTTTAGTGTTTCTCCAGGGGAAGTCACTACTGAGCTGATGCGCTGGAAGTTTCGCGAAAAAGGGGACCCGAGTTATCGCGTGATCTCTTCGTCAGCGGATATTAATGATTTGCGGATAGCTCATTCGTACCTGGACACTTCGGGAGCTGAAGAGGACATCAATGTGGTATTTCCGTTGAGGCGGCTGTTCGAGCTGGAGGAGGAAAATTTTATCGCTTCCGTCGCCGCCAGACACTTTTCGCTTTCGGGTTATCTGCCGCGCCCTGCGGATGTGCTCCCTTCCTGTGAACAAATTGTTTCGCAACTAAGGGCGGACCATACAGACCTAGCCGTTCTCACTCCGGGGGAGGTTTTAAGCCATCAGACCATGGCTTTTGTCCAAAACCACTTGGAGCGGAACGGAATTCCTACCGTCAGCATCGCCCTTTGTGGTGATCTGATCGGGGGAATTGGTGTGCCCCGTGCTGTCCACTACCGTTTCCCCTTTGGCTTCACTTTGGGAGACGTCAGCGATGAGGCCATGCAACTGCGCATTCTCAAAGATGCACTGCGGGCCATCGAGGAGATACGGGAGCCCGGCACTGTCGTGGACCTGCCCTACCAGTGGGGTGAAGAATGAACGACACTCTGCAGAGGATCAACCCGACGGTCCAAAGCGAGCTCTATGAAGAGCTGCTGGACCGATATGAACGTGTCCTGGTTTATGCCGGCCAACTTCAGGAGAAAGCACGTCAGGACAAGCTCCTCGCCGAAAAAAACAACTCTCTGGAGAAAGAAAACCAGCGCCTTACTCAGCTTATAGGCGTCGAACGCTCCTATGTCCGGCTGCTTGAACAGGCGCTTCGCGCGCTAGGGGTTCTCCCTGAAACTGAGAATCAGAAGAGCGAAGGCCAATAAACGCTCCGGCCGCAATCAAGCCCAAGCGCTGGAGGCTGTCTCAAAAGCCTTCGATCCAGTGCCGCTAGTGTAGTGTCTCAAAAGTTGCTTTACAACGAGCGATCTTCGCGAGGATAGCCTCAACAGATGCAGTCCAGAGGAAAGGTTTTGGATCACTCTTGTCCAAAATAACTTTTCGAGTTGAAGCGGCTGAGGCATTCCCTCAGATTGGTTATGTCTATAAC
>JACQSY010000045.1 GCA_016211085.1 Acidobacteriota bacterium
GAGCCAAGTGCGGCAGCGTGCGTGGCCGCTGGGAAAGCGATTGCAATCGTTGCTGTTCTTCTTTCGTCAAGGTCAAAGGAACTTTCGGTCGCCCAGTACGCATCTTGTGTCCTCCTGATTATTACACGTCAGGAGGACACAGTTAGTTCACTTATTTATGGGACAGCAGACTAGCATTGCTCGCTTTGCTCATCGAACTCTCGACGTACAGACGGCTCCACTTATGTCAGAAATCAATGGGACAGCAGACTAGAAAGAAAGCCTAATATACTTCTACCTCTCTTTCCCGAGATGACGAGACCCATTGTTGTCGCTTTACGCCTCACCGCTGTATTTTGCCTTTGTGGGCGCATGAGCGCAGTACAGACAGTCGAGGGTGTTGACTTCGAAGCTGTGCGCGCCACCAAGCGCGTCACGGCCGTGCGTATCTTCGACCCAATCAAGGTCGATGGCCTGCTTGACGAGCCGGCCTGGCAGCGCGCGGCGCCGGCTGACCACTTCTACCAGAAAGAACCCCAGGAAGGAAGCCCGGCCAAATACCAGACCGAAGTAAGATTTCTTTATGATGTGACGACGCTTTACGTCGGCGCCATCCTGTATGACGATGATCCCCAACGAGCAATCACCAACGAGCTCAAGCGCGACTTTTCAGGCTTAAACAGCGACTCGATTGCGTTGATAATTGACACGTTCCTCGATCGTCGCAACGCTTACGGTTTCTTAACCAACCAAGGCGGTGCGCAACGTGACACGTTGGCCTATGATCAGGGCCGCCGCAACGACCCAAGTTGGCACGGCGTCTGGTCCGTGGGTACCGCTGTTCACCCTGAATCATGGACCGTTGAGTATGCAATTCCCTTCAAGACACTGCGCTTTCCCAACCGTCTTCAACAGGCATGGGGTTTGAACATCCTTCGCGTGATGCGACGGTTCAACGAGCTGAGCACCTGGTCGCCTGTCCCGCGGCAGTTCTCGCACTATCACGTGGGCTACGCCGGGTTGCTTCTGGGTATCGAGGGCGTCCAACCGGGGCGCAACCTACAGGTCAAACCATTCTTCACGGCGCAGAGTACCAACTCCGACGCAGGTTGGAAGGCTGACAGCGATGGCGGTGTGGATTTGAAGTGGGCGGTAACCCCGTCACTGGTGCTGGATGGCACCTATCGCACCGATTTCTCGCAGATTGAGGCCGACGAGCAGCAGATCAACCTCACTCGTTTCAGCTTGTTCTTTCCCGAAAAACGGGAATTCTTTCTGGAGAGTCCCACAAGCTTCCAGGTAGGTCTTGCAGAAGGCGACAGCGACGCACAACGGCGTGACCTTGTGCCTTTTTTTAGCAGGCGCATTGGTTTGTCAGACCGCGGCGAACCCATCCCCGTGGTGGTGGGAGTGCGCCTGACGGGCCGGCTGGGGTCGACGGGAATCGGCCTTCTGAATATGCAGACGGAGAGCACGGCGAGGGCGCCCGGCGATAACTTCACCGCCGTGCGCATCACACGCGGTCTGGGAGGCGGCATGACGCTGGGCGCATCCTATTTCGGGCGGGAAGCCGTGGGTCGGGCCCTGGGCAGTGTCGCTCGACACAATCGCGTCGCCAGCCTCGACGTGCGATTCAGCCCACGCCGTACCATTGAAATGGAAGGACTGGTGTTCGGCGCCTTCACTGACGGTGCGAAAGCTGACCTAGCTGCCCGCGCGGGCCTGCGGCTGCAGACGGCAGTGCACCGCGCTCGCGTGGGGTACTTGCACATCGGCGAGAACTTTCGTCACGACCTTGGCTTTGTTCGCCGCCAGGGGATCGGGACCATTTTCATGGACTATTCCCGCACCTTCCGGCCCAAGGCTACTTACCGGTGGATCCGCGGCTATTCAATAGGTCCGAGTTTCGATTTGACGAGTAACGACCGTTACGACCAATGGTTGACTCACAACAGCGGCCTTACATACTCCATGGACTTTGCTGACGGCGGAGACTTACAGATCAGCGCAACCAGCACCTTTGAGCGGCTGCTGGCCCCGTTTCCAATCCGTACCGGTATCGTGATTCCCACCGAGGAATACACGACCGCGGAAGGTTTGGTCAAGTACACATCGGATATGAGCAAGAGCATCTCAGGCTCCATGGAGTTTAGAAAAGGAGGTTTCTGGTCCGGGACGCGCATGAGTCCTCGCGGCAACATTCGTGTCCGCCTGAACGCACACCTGGCTGCGAGCGCCAGTTATAGCCGCGATCGGGTCGAATTGCGTGAAGGATCATTCATCGATAGTCTTGCCAGCTTTCGTCTCGACTGGTCACTCACCACAAAAATGTTCCTGAATGCCTTTATTCAGTACAACGGAACAACACGCACCTGGTTTTCGAATGTACGCTTCAATTTGATCCATCGTCCACTCAGCGACATTTACATCGTGTGGAATGAGACGCGCTCGCCCTTTACAAAGCAGCACGGCTTGATCGTCAAGTATACGCATATGATCGCGTTCTAATGTCTCGTCTTTGAAGAGGCGGGCGACATGTCGCCCGCAAAAAAAGCGGTAACCTTTCCCCGCACTCCAAAGGGCGCTTACGATGAGCGCTCCTGCAAATCAACACAAGCGCTTACTCCGCTGCGCTCCGTGCGCGCCTGATTCCTCTTTGTCGCTCGTCGTCGCGCCTCGACGCGGCTAGGAATCCGACCGGATGCTGCCGGCCAGCAGCCTGCCTGTTCGATCAGCCAACCACCTTAGAAACAGTGTAAGGCGCGAAGGCTCTCGATACCGCACAGCCACCCGGTCGCGCCCATCCTTACCCATTCAGCGACGTGAAAAGAGCTCTGCGAAGGTCGCAATGGTGGCCCCAGGCGGTTTCAGGTTGTATTCCTCCGAGAATTTCGGATGCAGGTGCACAATCTCTCCATCGCAAATGGTCATGAGTGCTTGAACTTCTGAAACGTCTTCGTCAGGAATAGTTAAGTAGTCTCGATCCAGGACCGCGATATCAGCTTTTTTCCCGCGTTCCAGCGAGCCGATCTCCTTCTCCCGCAGGACGTATTCTGCAGGCCAAATCGTAATCATCTTCAAGGCGGTCACCTTGTCGATTCGTTCCTGAGGAGCCCAAACCTTCCCCTCAACAATGCGAGTGATCATCGGCTCCAGATCCCCCCAAAGATAGGCGTGACGGTCGGTTTGATAGACCACCTTCAGTCCCTTGTTGAGCATGCTCTTGACGGGAACCACAAAAGTGTTGGCCACTTTGTCGCCGTAGATTCGCGCTATCTCGGGAGAATCGTTGATAAACATGGCGCCACCACAGCTATAGTAAATTCCCAGCTTAGCGGCACGGTCCAGGTGATCCGGGTTGACCATCATGCAGTGATCAAGCGCCCAACGCTTATCTTTCAAAGGGACTTCCTGATTGATTTCCTCCAGAATTTCTATCATCCGGCGGTTCGAACGGTCTCCCGCGGTATGCAGATTTGCCACCCGGCCGCCGTTGCGTGCGACCTCAAGGAACCATTCTTTGAAGTAATTTCCCCTGGCACCCCGGTATTCAGGATCCAGTAAGGCGATCCCAATCGGAAAATACTGTCCATCCGGCCCGTACTCGACCAACCTTTTCTGATCCGTAGCCATTCTGGAATCACTGGCGTCAACAATGATGGGTGTAAAGGAGTTGATCCAAAGCTTGGAAGAGCCGAGTCCGATCAAATTGCCCATCCGCTTGAAGGTGGCTGCAGCATCGTCGACTGCAAAGAAGTCCGACAGGCCGTAAGGGATGCGCACTTTGAGTTCGTTGTTCAGATCCAGGATCTTTAAGGCCTCCACGTCTTGAGAACCCATTCGAGTCGAAACGGTGGTAACCCCCATGGCGCTCCATTCTTGCAATTCGTTCTTCAACATGCCGGCAATGTCCTCAGCCCTGGAGCGGGGAAGCAACTGATGCTCGATGAGCAGGCTGATGGGGGGTTCCAAGATTCCTGTTGGCTTGCCGCTGGAATCCTTCCAGTAGCGTCCGTAACGATTGATAAAATCGCCGTATTTGGCCCACAAGAAATCAATCATCTTACTGTTGACCATGCAGACCCCATCGAAAATCCGCAGGCCTCCGCCGATCGAAATCACGATCGGATTGTTGGGTGTGACCGTGTCCAAATCCTTGCTGGTGAGTTCTTCGTAAAAAACCCGAATGGCAGCCTCGGAGGCATAGTTCGACGCTGGGAAAAAGATCATCTCCCCAGGCTTGAATTTATTACGCTTCATGTGCTGATCGATTTGGGCCAGGAAATCAGCTTTGGTCTTCACGAGTGCCCAGTCGATCCGGTACTCCGGCAACTTGTCCCCCAGTTGCTGCCGGTAATGGTTTCGACCGTAGGAGTGAAAATGAGCATGGCTCTCAATCACGCCCGGAATGACGGTCTTTCCCTTCAAGTCGATCTTCACGGTTGCGGCGTCGGCAAAACGTAACAGTTCGTTACTTTTTCCCACCGCCTGGATCTTATCGCCGCGGACGGCGACCGCCTCGGCAATCGTGAAATTCGGATCCACGGTAATCACTTTGCCGTTATAGAGAATGATATCGGCCGTTTGGGCCAGACCTAGGGTTGGAATCACTGCAAGCAGAAAGGTCAGCCCCAATTTCAATTTCATAAATCCCTCCTCAAATAGTGATTTGGTTCAGCTGCTCTCCAGGGCCCCAGACTCTCCAGCGAGATGTACCGTCAGCGAATGTCACGTTACACGGAACTCCGCGTAGGGTGCGCGTCTGCTCAAGATCATCTGCGTACTGTAAAAGTGACCGAAGAGATCTTGATTATCTCACCGGTGTCAAATGGATGGAAGAGGCGTATCGAGCCATCTAAAATGTAACCGGAGTGGAGCGATCAGGAGGGTTACGGGATGACCGGGAAATCAAGATGGGAATACTTAAGAACCATTGATGGGCGCTACCAAGAAGCTGCGGGGA
>JACQSY010000049.1 GCA_016211085.1 Acidobacteriota bacterium
CACTGTGACTCGTACTCCCCCTGGTGCTCTAAGACCATCCGCACCGCACGCTCCCGAACCTCCGGCGAATATCTGCTTCTTCTTTCCATAACACCCCATCCTCTCAAGAAAAGGTGTCTCCGGAAAACCCGGGGCGGTTCATGGTCCACTGAAAGCTTACTTTCAGAAATTGCGACAACGGAAGGGAACCAAAATTGCACGAGTCGCCTTGGCCCGACGCCTGGCGGAGAGACCGCTTCGCGGCGAGCTGACGCGGCGTCCTTGACCGCCTCCCTCGCTGCGGCTTTGTATGCAACCAGGAGGAGCTGGCGCTCCCCTGGAATGGAAAGTGAGTACTATGACTTGACTCGGCCAACACCCTTAGAGATGTACCTATGTCTCCGGAATAAGATGTAACCCATGTGTCCGGAATGGACCCTGAAAAGATTGGTGGAGCTGATGGGATTCGAACCCACGACCCCCTGAATGCCATTCAGGTACTCTTCCAACTGAGCTACAGCCCCGCGTGGATGGCACTTTAACCGGTAATGGAGTTTACCAGATCCTGGTTGATAATGATTTTGTTTTCCGCACGCAGCCCGTCCACCAGATTTTGAAGGTATGCGGAAAGAAAGGCAGCCCGCTTTTGCGTCAAGAGCTCTTGTTCGATCGTTACTTTTTCCTGCTCAAACTGCTGAGGATTTAATTCACTCTTCTCCACGACCTGAAACACCACGTACTTTCCAGCCACCTGAATCGGGGGAGCAATTTCTCCGGAACTCATACGGAAGGCACGATCATGCAGTTCAGGAGAAAATTTCAAGATGTCATCAACGGTCGCACCCTTCTTGAAAAAACCTGTAGTAGCGACGGACAGACCCGCCTTTTGAGCTGACTGATCGAAGCCGGAGGCCTGGGCGTCCTTCGAAAAGGAGAAAGCCCGTTCTCTTGCGGCATTTTCACGGGCCTCGCTCCGATGATCTTCAAGGACGCGTACACGGATTTCTTCAAAGGAAGGAACATGAGGCGGATTGATTTCCGAAAGTTGCGCCACAATGTAGGCCCCTGACGTCGAGTAAGGGTCCGTGACGTCGCCTTTTTTCAGCACAAAGACCTGCTGGTTGAAATCACTGCGGACGAAAAGTCCCGGAATCGAATCACCAAGACCAAAAAAAACGCTTTCCCGAATGGGAAGCTTGTGGCTGCGACCCACCTGTTCAATATTTCCGCTTTTCTTCAGATCCGCGGCAATGCGGTTTGCGCGATTCAAGGCCTGGCGGTTGGCCTCTTCCTGCCTCAACTCAAATTCAGCCACCGGGCGCTGTGCATCGGCATCCGTGCGCCCTGCCTCAGTGACTTTGATGATGTGATAGCCGAAAGGAGTCTTGACTATTTCGCTGATCTGACCTGCCGGGAGCGAAAATGCGACATTCTCAAATTCGGGTACCATCTGCCCTCGACCAAAAAAGCCAAGGTCCCCGCCTTTGCTGGCCGTAGCCGGATCCTCAGAATGCTCCCGCGCCAGTTGAGCGAAATCTGCTCCGCTTTTAAGTTGTTTTAGAAGGTCTTCCGCCTTTTTCAAAGCATTGGGATTTTCTTTTCCTTCCTCGGAACGGAGCAAAATATGGCTGGCACGCACCTGCTCCTGTTTGGGAACCGAGCTTAAGCGTGCCTTGATTTGCTCTTCGGTCACCTTGACCGCTTTCGGATCCAGTTCGACGGTGAAATATTTAACCCTCCTGCGCTCACTGGTTTTGTAACTGTCCCGGTTTTTCTCGTAATATTTCTTCAGCTCCGAGTCACTCGGCTCCGCTTGTGCTAATTGCGCAGGATCGAAGTAAACGTAGCGCACCTTGGCTTCCTGATTTCTATTTGCAAATTCCTGGCGGACCTCTTCGGGGGAAACCAACAAGCCATCGGTGAGGACTTTTTCAAGCTTGGTTCGAATGATTTCCTGGCGGACGCTGTTCTCGAACTGAGCCGTGGTCAAGTTGTTGGCAAGGAGGATTTGCTTATAACGTTCCGTGCCTATAAATCTTCCATTTTCCTGAAAGGAAGGCAGGGCAAAAATATAGGCAGCGATTTCCTCTGGAGTGGCACTGAAGTTCATGCGCTCCGCCGCACTCAGCAGAGCGTAGTTACTAATCAGCTGATTGAGCGTTTGCTGTCCCAGGCCCAGTTGTTTGACTACCGCCGGGTCTTGTTCATCCAGCTTATAGACTTGCCGATAAAGTTCATAAATCTGAGAATAATGGTTGCGAAATTCAAGAGCTGTAATGGACTTGCCGTCAACCACGGCGACGTCCTGGCTCCCCATGTTGCCGGACACCCCGGAAGGCGTGTCCACGAAAAGCAGAACCATGCCTGCGCCAAGGGCAAAGATAACAATCCAGAGAGTAAATTTAAGGCCGCGCTGCCTTCTTCGAAATAAGTCCAGCATTTCGTTTCCTCTTGAGTACCTCTTTAAGAAAAAATGTTATTATACCATACGGTTTGGCCCGGTGGGGGGCGCCTGAGTGTGACTCGTAGCGGCGCGGAGGCGGCCGGTGACATTCGAGTACTGGTTTAGTATCAGATACCGGAAGGTTGCACTCTGGATCGTTATTGTCCTTTTTTTAACCGGTGCCGGACTCCTTTTATACTATCGCGATTACCTCCAATCATCCCTTGAGCAATCGCTTGCGGAGCAACGGGCGCCTAAGACGGATAAGCCCGTACGTTTTGTGGAAATTCATGGGACAGTTCTCGTCAAAAAAGTCGGAAAGCTGAACTGGGTTTCTGCAGAAAACGTTGACGGACTCCAGGCAGGGGACCTCATACAGACCCAGCGTGACTCGACCGCCAAGGTAGCTTTTTTTGACGGGAGCGTCAGCGCCCTGGCGCCGGACTCGCTTACTTACATTGTGGAAAGCCACGAAACTCAAAATCAGGTCCGCAGTGTGGCCGTGGAGGTTTCCTCGGGCCAGATTGATCTTTCAACTGGGAAGAAAAACAATCCCCAGGACAAAGCTAGCTTGATGACTCCGGAGGCTGAAGCAAAGCTCCAGGAGTTTTCAGAAGCGCAAGCCACGTACGACCGTGACAAGAGAGAGTCAGGATTCTATGTCTTTTCAGGCGGGGCTGAGGTGGCCACGCGCGAAGCTGAACCCAAGCGTTTTGATCTGGGCGAGCAGCAGGGGTTAACTCTTCAAGGCAAAGCAGAGCAGGTCAAGTCGTTTACCATACCCAACTCGCCCCGCTTGATTGCTCCCGAAAACGCCTCCGTCTTCATCAGCACCGGCCGCTCCCGACTGGAACTGAAATGGGAACCGGTCGAGGGAATACAAACTTATCAAGTCAAGGTTTCCCAAGCCGGAAACCTGGCGCAGCCAGTTCTCCAGGAAAGGGTGAAGAACAGTAGCTACGTGCTCCCAAAATTAACGGACGGGATTTACTACTGGGAGGTTCAGAGCGTCGGTGCGGATGGTGTCACCAGCAAATCGAATCAGGTCTTTAAGTTTGCTGTAGACAGCCAAAGCTCCCGTCCCAGACGCAACGTGGAGATACGAGTGCAGATCGACAAGGTAATAAAGATTGGAGATATTTACGAGGTCATCGGCCGAACTGACCCGGGGATTTCTCTTGAAATCAACGGCGAGTTTGTTCAAGTTGAAGGGAACGGGAACTTTAAACATTTCACCAGTCCCGCGGCCTCCCGTGGGGATCAGTTGCACATCCGAGCAAAGGATTTAAGCGGGCTGACGCGAAGCTTCACCCATCCTGTACGCAGTAGCGCTCCCGGCGGTTCTCGCTAGGGTCCCGTGTCCGAAATACGTTGAAATTTGTTACGGTGAGGCGATCGCAATTTCGCGAAGCGACAGACGGGAGGCTGAGCCATCGCGGACGGGGAACGACAAGTGGACGCCGTATCACTGCAAGCCTAGGCGCTTGGGGATTGCGGCAGACTATTTGTGACCTGGCTTCGCCGATCGCTCCAACATCGGGCTCCTTTTCGTTTTGTCCCACAAGGCCAAAAGTGCTCAGGTAGGGTTGTCATCTCATGGGAATGACGCCATCGTCGTTTCCCGTTCCTTATTTTATTTTTTCGCAAATACAAATGCGTGCAGACGCACGCCATTATGATAAGAATCACAAGCATTTTGAGGTGTCCGCATTAAAATAAGCGCTCCCCGGATGGGTCTACGAGATTAGCCAAATGGGTTAAATTCCATGCAGAGATCGTGAGGAATAGAAAAGATTCGCTTCGTCTGGTAAATTGTGCCTCGAGGCGGTCATTCATCAGCAATGCAACAGCCGACTTCAGTTGGAGCAGAGGTCCTTTTGGACTTGGTTTTCCGTCGCGACTGCGGCGGCCTGGCCGCTTTATTTCACCAGGATGAGATGAGCCGGTGGCCCGAATCGACCTGGTTGTTTCACCGCTGGGACAAGCAGGAAAGCTGTTTTGTTACGGTTTACCCGGAGCATCTGGAAGGCCACTTGCCGGTCAATATTCGCCATCGGCTTGAAAACCAGAAATGTTTGGTAGATAATAACATCCCGGAATTTTACGGGGACTGGGAAGGAACAGCGGGGTACCCGTTCACGGTTCTGTTACCCCTTATTTACAACTCGGACTTTACGGGTGCCGTGCAGGGCTTTTCGTCCCACGGGGATGGCTGGTGGGAATGGGTCCAGGCAGCGTCAGCAAAATTGTCGCTGTTGGCGCAATGCTGGCAACTGGTCAGTTTTCTGGAAGAGAATGAGAAGCTGGCGTTCACGGACCCGCTGACCGGTCTATTCAATTACAAATATCTGCGTCAATTTTTGCAGAATCAGCTGACGCGCTGTGCGCGTTATCACCAGGCGCTCTCAGTGCTTTTTCTTGATGTGGACTGGTTTAAGAGGGTTAACGATCGACATGGTCATCTGCTGGGCAGCTATGTATTGAAGGAATTAGGAGGAGTTCTTCGTAAACAAGTTCGCGAAGCCGACATAGTGGCTCGCTATGGCGGCGATGAATTTGTCATTGTGCTGATGGAATCGGACCAGCACAAGTCCCTGCAAATTGCGGAACGTCTCCGTGAGGTGGTCAGCCAGTTTGTTTTCGGTCGAAAACAAGGTCACGAGATCAGATTGACCATCAGTGCAGGCATAGCGAGCTTTCCAGAGAATGGGATGACCGTTGATGAATTGATTCTCCGTTCGGATCGCGCAATGTATCTCGCGAAAGAGGATCACAAGAATTGCGTCAAGATTGCAGTGTGAGGTGTCGTCTTGGGTTTCTTCCGTTCAGTTCTCAATTTTTTTTCAACTGACCTGGCGATCGATCTGGGTACGGCGAATACACTGGTGTTCGTAAGAGGGAAAGGGATTGTTGTCAACGAGCCGTCGATTGTCGCCATAAACAAGGTCACCAACCGTGTGGAAGCCGTGGGCCACGAAGCCAAAGAAATGCTCGGTCGCACACCCGGAAACATCGTGGCTATCAAACCGATGAAAGATGGAGTGATTGCTGATTTCGACGTCACCGAGCAGATGTTGAAATACTTCATAAAAAAGGCCCACAACCGTAATCATCTGATCAGTCCGCGCATTGTCATTTGTATACCCTCTGAAATCACGCAAGTGGAAAAGCGAGCAGTGCGAGAGTCCGCTCTGCGCGCCAAAGCCAGCGAAGTGTACTTGATTGAAGAAGCCATGGCGGCAGCCATCGGCGCCGGCCTTCCTATAACAGAACCAACAGGCAATATGATTGTGGACATTGGAGGCGGCACCACCGACATCGCCGTGATCAGTCTCTCAGGGATTGTGTACAGCCGCTCGGTGCGTGTGGCCGGCAATGAAATGGATGAGGCTATTACCCAATACATCAAGCGAAAACACAACCTTCTTATTGGTGAGCGGACCGCCGAGCAAATCAAGATCGGTATTGGGTCGGCTGCCCCTCTCGCCGAGCGCCTGACCATGGAAATAAAGGGCCGAAACATTATCGAAGGTGTGCCCAAGACCATCGCAATAACCGATGAAGAAGTTCGCGAAGCTCTCTCGGACGCAATTGCAGTGATTGTGAATGCGGTTCGAGTGGCTTTGGAACGTATGCCTCCGGAACTCTCCGCTGACATCGTGGACAAGGGGATCGTGCTGACAGGGGGCGGGGCATTGTTGCGGAACATGGACCGGCGAATCAGTTCGGAGACCGGCTTGCCCGTACTGCTGGCCGAAGATCCCCTGGCTTCCGTGGTTATGGGCACTGGGAAAATGCTCAATGATATGGACCTCCTCAGGAGGGTCAGCCTGGAATGACCGAATTCGTGCAGCGAAAACCTTTCGTGTTTCTGATGGTCCTGGTTCTGACGAATCTGTTCCTGCTCTCGGTACAAATCCGCAATGAGCAAGGTCTTACGCTGCTGCATTCGTGGGAGTTGACCCTGTTTACCCCCATGGCCTCCTCTATCCATGGGGTCACTAGTAAGATCGAAAATGCAGTCAGTCGCTATGTTTATCTCCACAATGCTCAACAGGAAAATGAGCGGCTAATACATGAAAACGCGCAACTGAAATTGGAATTGATTCAGTTGCGAGGTCTAAAGTCGCTTTTTTTACGGGCACGAGATTACGAACTCATTCGTAATCAGTACGTGTTTGACACACTGCCGGTTGCGGTGATTTGGCGAAACGCTCGGTTTTATTCGCAACGCTTCGTAGTGAATGCCGGAATCGCTCAGGGTGTGATGCGGGATGCAGCGGTCATCACGCCGGAAGGAATCGTGGGAAGAATCTGGGCGGTTTCCCGCGACAGTTCCGAGGTTGAGCTGCTGACGAACAACGGTGCTGCTGCAGGGGGGATGCTTAACGATTCCCGGATGCAGGGCGTCGTGCAAGGCAATGGAAGCGAACTTCTCAACTGGAATTTCATTCCTAATTACGAACAAGTCAAAGTAGGGGATCTGGTCTACACGTCCGGAACGGATCGTATCTATCCCCGAGGCCTCTTGATCGGTCAGGTTTTGAAATCAGAGAAAAGTCGGATGATCTATCGCGACGTGGTGATCCGGCCCCGGCCAGATTACTCGCGGTTGGAAGAGGTCATGGTAGTTGTTCATCGCGAATAAGCAGCGGGCAGGGGCTTTATTTTGCCATAATCGTGCAACAGGGAGACATCGGTGCCGGCGGTGATCCGGGCGCATGAAATAGCCGCCTTTTTGGTGTTGGCGGCGGGTCTTGATCTACTGATGGCCAACTATGTTCCTGGCGCCGGCTATTTGGATCTGCCTTTGATTGCGGTCTTGTACATCGGCTGGTACTCCTCTCCTGTAAAGGGAGGTGTTTGCGGATTGCTCTTTGGGCTGGTTCAGGACAGAGTTTTGGGATTGCCGTTGGGTTTGAACGGCCTGACCAAGACGCTGGTTGGGTTCAGCGCTTACTATCTGAACCATCTGGTGATGTTGGAGGGGGTCTTAGGCCGCTGCATCATGATTGCTGTCTTTTCGCTTGTCGATGGCGCTGTTATCAACGGGCTTCGAAGTGCTTTAGGACAGCCGCCCCGCTTGGGATTGGTACCGGACCTCGTGATCAGGGCAATCGTCACCGGAATCTCGGGAAGTATTTTGTTTTCAATGATAGATCGGATAAAATTCTCTCCCGCTGATTTCCGGAAAATTGAATCGTAAGGCGCTGCCCACACTGGGGTAGCCCCTAAAAGAGTTGCGACTCACATCGGTATATCAAGACAACCGGCGGCTATTGGGACGCTTGAAATGGCTTCGCGCAGCCTTCGTCCTTGCCTTTCTGATCCTCCTCGGCAAGTTGTGGCAACTCAGCATCCTCGAATATCAGCAATATCGTGAGCTTGCCGAACGCAACCGCATCCGAACCATTCCCGAAATCGCACCTCGTGGATTGATCCTGGATAAGGAGGGAAGGGTCCTCGTAGACAACGCTCGCAGTTTTCACCTGGTTCTATTTCGCGAGGAGATAAAGGACCTGGGCGAAACAGTGCGGTTCCTCACGCGTGGCGTCCGTATTGATCGGGAAACCATCGAGACGCAGGTAAGAAGGGCACGCCACTATGCGAGTTACCAGCCCGTGGTTATCAAGGAGGACCTCACGATGGAGGAGGTATCCTATCTGCTTGCACATCAAACAGAACACCCCGAGCTGCGTGCCGTTCAACAGCCCCGCCGAACCTACCGGTACCTCGACTTGGCAGCGCACACGCTCGGATACGTTGGTGAAATTTCCGAGCAAGAACTCAAAGACAACCGCTTTCAACAGCACAAACCCGGCGATTTGATTGGGAAATCCGGAGTGGAGAGGACTTATAACGAATTGCTGGCGGGACGGGATGGCAAACGACTGGTTCTGGTAAACAGTGTAGGCCGTACAATCGAAGAAATCGGCGCCATACAGCCCGTATCGGGCCGAGAGTTGACACTGACACTGGATTTGGATTTACAACTGGTTGCGGAAGAAGAGTTGAAAGAGAATCCGGGAGCGGTGGTCGTTATCAACCCTCAAAACGGGGAAGTGCTGGCGCTGGCCAGCCGTCCCGCATTTGATCCCAATCAGTTCGCGGTACGTTTGAATGAACAGGAATGGGAAAGGCTGATTTCGGATCCGGATGATCCTTTACAGAATCGGATCATCCAAAGCACGTTTTCTCCGGGCTCTGTGTTCAAGGTCGTCATGGCCTTGGCCGGGTTGGAAGCGGGTGTGCTGGATCCGGAAACGGAAATTAACTGCAGGGGCGGAGCTTCCCTGTATGGGAACTACTTTCGGTGTTGGAAAGCCGGAGGGCACGGACGGGTAAACCTGCGCCGAGCCGTCCAAGAGTCCTGTAATGTGTATTTTTACTTACTGGGACAAAAGCTGGGTATCTCACGAATTAAGGATTTTAGCCAGAGGCTGGGACTTGGGTTGCCCACGGGTATTGATCTGCCTGGAGAAAAAGTCGGCCTGATTCCGTCAGAAGAATGGAAACAAAAGTACACCGGGCAAAGATGGTATGCGGGAGAGACCATTTCCGTAGCCATAGGGCAGGGGCCGATCAGTGTTACGCCCATGCAGCTGGCCAGGGCTATTGGGATCATGGCTACCGGAACTGCTCCGGCACCTCACCTTGTCAAAGAGTCTAAAACCGTGCGTGCTCAGCGTGTTCCGCTCCCTTCGCCCGATTTCTCAGACGAACATATGCAGATCATCCGAGATGCCATGTGGAGTGTGGTTAACGAGTCTGGAACGGGGCGGGCTGCACGCGTGCCGGGATTTGAAGTCTGTGGCAAGACAGGAACTTCACAGACCATCAGCCAATCAGCTCGGGCGCGGCTGTCGAAAGAGCAGGCGGAGCGTTTTAACCACAATGCTTGGTTTGTAGGCTTTGCTCCACGCGATAATCCTGAAATTGTGGTCGCCGTTATCGTTCAGAGAGGTGGGGGAGGGGGGGCAGTAGCTGCGCCGATCGCAGGAAAAATCCTGGCGCGCTACCACGAAAAGCACCAAAACGATCGCCGCACATTACAAGTGGCGGCCAATGCCTCTTCCGCCGGCGATCCCCTCATGCAATGATCAATCGGCGCATTATCGGCCATTTCGATTTTTTCCTTTTTGGAACTGCAGTTGTACTGGCTCTGCTCGGTGTTCTGGGAATCTTTAGCGCAACAATTCACGGCGGCCCTGACAATGCTTTCCTGAGGCAAATTGCCTGGCTTGGCGTGGGTATCGCCACCTGCCTGATCATGGTCTCCGTGGATTACCATTTTCTGGCAGACCATGCCTATTTTTTCTACGGTGCCGCGGTTCTGATCCTGATCGCCATTCTCTTTTACGGGACGGAAATTAATGGCAGCAAGAGCTGGTTGATCCTGGGCGGCTTGCGAGTGCAACCCTCGGAGTTTGTAAAGGTCATTGTTGTTTTAGCTCTTGCCAACTTCCTGGCACGGCTTAACGAAGACTATCTGAAAAGACATCATCTGCTGATTTTATCCTTGATCACTCTTCTGCCGGTCGTGTTGATCATTTTGCAGGGGGACCTGGGGACAGCGCTCATGTACTTTCCAATTCTTCTGGGAATGCTGGCAGTGGCTGGGTTGAAGGTGCGCCTGACGGCAGTTGTCCTTCTGGTGACTCTGTGTGTTGCCCCCGCAGGGTGGTTTTTTTTGAAGGAATACCAGCGAGAGCGCATTCTTGCAACCATCAATCCTGACATGGACCCGCAGGGGATCGGATATCAAACGCGACAGTCGCAAATCGCCATTGGTTCCGGGGGGTTTCTGGGCAAGGGACTGGGGAGAGCGTCACAAAGTCAACTTGGATTTGTTCCCGAGATTCACACGGATTTTATTTTTACACTCCTGGCAGAAGAAAAAGGATTCCTGGGAGCCTCGATTGTTCTGGTCCTCTACCTTCTGCTTCTGATGAGGCTGGTCCGGATTGCGGAAACGGCCCGGGACAGAACCGGTATTTTCATCGTGAGCGGCATAGCTTGCCTCCTTTTTTTTCATGCGTTGGTTAACGTCGGCATGACCGTAGGAGTGTTCCCTCCGATCGGCATCCCCCTTCCCTTGCTGAGTTACGGAGGCTCTTCCACAATCATGACCTTTGCAGCGTTGGGTTTGGCACTGAACGTCCATTGCCGCCGATTTGTAAACTGATACCCCCGTTCGCAGGTTTTCTTGCGACTTGTCGTGTGATCCAGCTATACTATGTTGTGGAATTGTTATTTACAAGTCGCAGGTTTTTCGAGGTTTATAAGTGTAATGACTGAAGCATTGCACTTGATCAATAGAACTAACGGTTAGCTTTAAACCGCTCTCAGCTGGAGCTGAGGCAAGAGAAAAAATCAGGAGAAGTCGTCGAGACGACGGCATGGCCGCTCGAACTGATTCGTGGCGAGCCTAGAGCTTTTTTGGATTTTAAAAAAAGTTTAGAGTTTTGAATTCTGCAGGGCCGGCTGCTGGATCTCCAGCCAAAAGAAAAAGTCCACGTGCCGTAAGCCCGTAGGCCAGCTAAACTCTGCCGAAAACCGACGTCTCGCAATTCTCCACCATCAAACAGCGAACGTGAAAATCTAATTCGCATTCCGCGAGTGCGCAAAGGATCTTCAGCTGTTCCCAAGGAGTCATTATGGCAAAAGAAATGGTCGTCGCAGCGACGGCTTTGGAAACGAAGGTCGCCATTGTTGAAGACGATCAGGTAACGGAGATTTTTATTGAGCGGACCAAAGACAAAGGGATGCTCAGCAACATTTACAAAGGTCGTGTCACCAAGGTATTGCCGGGGATGCAGGCGGCTTTTGTGGACATTGGTCTTGAACGCGACGCCTTTCTATACGTTGCTGATTTTTTTGAAGATCAGGAAGAGTACGAACACATTTTCAGCGACACCGAAGATGTGAGCCAGCTGCTTCGCCAGGAAGTCCGGCAGGATCATATTCAGCCGGATGAGCCCAGACGCTCGAGACGAAGAACACGAGACCGTCGAGAGCGGCTTGAACGCCGTGCGAGCAAGGGTTCTTCAGGCACGCCGAAATCGGAGGTTTCCTCAACTCCCTCAATCAGTTCGGAAGCTGTGCCGGAACAGACCAGCGAGTTCAGCGTCTTCACTCCGGAGGGTGAGGAAAAGTTCCTGCTGCCGGAGGAGTGGAGCCCGGGAACAGATTACGGTGAAACATTCGGCTCTGAACCCCCCGGTGACGCAAGCGCCCACCCTTCTGAGATCTTACCCGAACGTCTGGAAGGTTTTGAGGCCGCTTCCCGTGAGCCTGAGCAGGCCCAGCCGGAACTCTTGCCAAAGGGAGACCAGGAGGAATCCGAAGCGCTTCCCGATCAGGATGTGCGGCTTACCGACAAAGGAGAGACTCAGCACCTTGCGGTGTCCAAGGGGGAAAGTCGCACGCGACGCCGGCGCAGCGCTTCGGAAAAAGGTTCGCGGCTTCTCATCGGGGACCTGCTGCGCGAAGGACAGGAGATTCTGGTCCAGGTGGCGAAAGAGCCCATCTCAAAAAAAGGCGCACGAATTACTTCTCACGTGGCCCTGGCGGGCCGCTATGTGGTGTTTATGCCGACCGTGGATCACGTCGGTGTATCGCGACGCATCGCTTCCGACAAAGAGCGGCAGCGTCTTAAAGAGATCGTCGGTAAATTGCGGGGCGATTTTGGAAAAGGATTCATTGTGCGTACTGCAGGCGAAGGTCACTCAGAAGAGGATTTTCGCGATGACATGCGGTACTTGACCAAGCTGTGGAATGAAATCCGCGCCAAGGCGGAAAAAATGAGCGCGCCTTGTCTGGTCCATTCTGAGCTGAGCCTTGTTCTCAGGGTACTGCGGGATTATTTCAGCGAGGAGCATCGTGCCATCCGTGTCGACGATGAGCACGAGTATGAACGCATCGTTGAATTCATCAACAAGATCAATCCCCGGCTCGTCAGCCGGGTGCGGCTTTACAACAAACCGGGTTCAATCTTTGATGAATACGGCGTTAATGCTGAAATAGAACGTGCTCTCAAGCAAAAGGTCTGGCTGAAGAATGGCGGCTATATTGTAATCAACCAGACCGAGGCTCTGGTGGCCATCGACGTAAACACGGGTAAATTCGTGGGACGTACCGCTTCTCTTGAAGACACCATCACAAAAACCAATCTGGACGCCGTCAAAGAAGTGGTCCGTCAAATTCGCCTTCGCGATCTGGGCGGAATAGTGGTGATTGACTTCATTGACATGGATGAGCGGCGAAACCAGCAAAGAGTCATGGATGCCCTTCAAGCAGAGCTTGCCAAGGACAAAGCACCTTCAAAGATCCTCCAGTTCAATGAATTCGGCCTGGTGGCAATTACTCGCAAGAGGGCCAAGCAGTCTCTGGAAAGGATTCTTTGCCAGCCGTGTGTCGCGTGCAATGGTACCGGACTCATTAAGTCCCTCCGCACCGTATGTTATTCCATTCATCAGGAAGCTCGTAAAATGGCGCCCCACCTGGGCGAAGGTCTTGAGCTGATGATTCGTTGCCATCCCGAAGTGGGCAAGGCCCTCCGGGACCGCGAACCGGAAGTACTGGCTGAAATCGAGGAGATAACTGGGAAAAGCATCACTCTCAAGACCGATCCGCTGATGCATGTTGAGCAGTTTGACCTGGTGGAGCTATGAAAGAGGGCTCCGGAGTTAACGATTCTCCAGGACACACCGAGCATTATTTTCACCGTCTGATGGAGTTAATGGACGTCCTGCGCAGCGAGAAGGGCTGTCCCTGGGACCGTGAACAAACGCCCGAGACCCTCAAGCCTATGCTGATTGAAGAAGCATATGAAGTGTTGGAAGCGCTGGATGGAGATGACTCCGACCGATTGTGCGAAGAATTAGGGGACCTGTTGTTTCAAGTGATCTTTCACAGCCGGATCGCAAAGGAAAACGGAAGATTTGATGCCGACGAGGTTTGCCGCCGCGTCTATCTTAAAATGGTTCGCAGGCACCCGCACGTGTTTGGATCGGCATCCTATGAAAGCTCAGCCGATTTGTTAAGGCACTGGGAAGATATCAAGGCTGCGGAAAAAAAGACGGCAGGTCAGATGCATGACCGCAAGTCACTGCTCGATGGAATCCCCGCCAAGCTGCCTGCGCTCTACACCGCTTATCAAATCTCGGCAAAAGCAGCCAGGGTGGGTTTTGACTGGCCTGAGCTCGAAGGAATTCGAGAGAAGCTCCTGGAGGAATTTGACGAATTGCAAGAGGCCTTAAGAGAAAATCAACCCGATAAAATCAGGGAAGAGGTCGGGGATCTTCTTTTTGCCGCACTTAACGTCGCCCGATACCTTCAAGTCGACCCGGAGACCTCCCTTAGCCGGGCAAATGAAAAGTTCACGCGACGTTTTCGGGCGCTGGAAAAACACTTTGCCGAGCAGGGCCGTCATCTTCGCGACGTGAGTCTGGAAGAGATGGAAGCGGCGTGGCAGAGACTTCAGATGCCGGCGTAAAAAATGATGAGCGCGAATTGGAGCGTAATACCGTGTTGGTTTCCGGCCTCACGGGCTGCGACCCTTTTGTGAGGAGAGAATATGACCGAGGAAAAAGAACCAGGCGGTTTTAAGATCACTGACCGGCGGCAATTTACCTCCGAGGGGGAGCTGCGGCAGGACGCGGTGAAGTTACCCAGGGAGGAGAAGCGGACCGATGAAAAGCGGCCACCGGAGTCACGCAGAGCGGCGCCTTCACAACCTGGGGAGCCAAGAGGGACACCGCCGCAAATTGATTTTGCTTCGTTTGTGCTTTCACTGGCCACCACGGCTATGGTCCACCTGGGTGAGGTTCCTGACCCGGCCACGGGCCGCAAAAATGACAATCTGGATGCAGCCGGTGAGATGATTGAAATCCTTGAGATGTTGCAGGCGAAGACTTCTGGAAACTGCTCAGCAGATGAAGGCCAGTTGCTTGAAAGTCTGCTTTATGAGCTGCGCATGAAGTTTCTGCAGAAATCAAAAGCAATCAAGCTCTAAATGCTCGTTACTTTTCTCGGAACAGGCACTTCGCGGGGCGTTCCGGTCATCGGATGTGACTGTGCCGTCTGTACATCTCCCGATCCAAAAAACAAGCGCCTGCGCCCCTCCGTCCTGATCGAAAGCGCTGCCAACAAAGTCGTCATTGACGTCTCGGTAGATTTTCGGACGCAAATGCTTCGCTATAACGTCCGGCACCTGGATGCCGTCATCATCACACACTCTCACGTGGATCATATCCTGGGCCTGGATGACCTTTACCCGTTTAACGTCCGTGCACGACGGCCCATGCCCGTTTACGCGAGTCCTGCAACCATTCGTGAAATCAAGGTGACCTTCCGTTACTTTTTCGAGGAGCATCCCTATCCGGGAATTCCGCAGCTGGACCTGATTCCGATCGACGGACCTTTCCGAGTTGGAGATTTGACATTTCAGCCAGTAGAGGTCTTTCACGGCAAGCTGCCTGTGCTCGGGTTCAGGATCGGAGACTTCGCCTACGTTACCGACGTGAATCTTATTCCCGAGGAAGGCCTGCGGCGGTTGAAAGGGGTTCGTTATTTGGTACTGGACGGTCTGCGTCACCGCAGCCATCCCACGCATTTCTCTCTGAGCGAGGCTGTTGAGATGGCAAAAGTGATCCAGGCCGATCAAACCTTTCTCATTCATATGTGCCATGACGTCGACCATCAGCAGGTCAACGCGGCTTTGCCTGGTTCGGTTCAATTGGCTTATGACGGGATGATCTTGGAAGTTTGAAATTCTCCAGCCGCTTTATGAAGATTGTCGAAAGTCTCAGCCAGCTCCCCGCCTCTCTCAAGTACCCGGTGATGGCCATCGGCTTTTTCGATGGAATTCACATTGGGCACCAGCGAATTCTTCATCAACTGACGAACCGGGCGAGGGAAAAAGGCGGAACTTCTCTAGTGCTTACCTTCCATCCTCACCCGCAGAAGATCATTTCGCCCGGAGATGCGCCTCCGCTGCTCCTCACCTTGAGGCAGAAAGAGGAATTACTGCAAGCCTTGGGGATTGACTTCATGGTGCGCTTGCCTTTTACACGTGAGCTCTCGCTGAAGCAGCCGGCTGAATTTGTGGAGCAGTGCCTCTGTTGCTACGGCATTCGCGAGATCCACGTGGGGAGCAATTTCAGGTTTGGGCACAAACGTTCTGGAGATTTGCAGACGCTGCGTGATCTGTCTGGGAAGTTCAAGTATGAAGTCTTTGAGGTGCCGCAGGTCACCTTTCGCGCCGTCTCAGTCAGCAGCACAAAGATTCGTGGATTCATTCGCCAGGGCAAACTCGCGCTTGTGAAACATTTGCTGAACCGGCCCTATGAAATACGCGGCCATGTAGTTCGCGGCGACAGAAGAGGGACTGCGATCGGCTTTCCCACTGCCAATCTGGATCCGGAAAACGAATTGATCCCTGCCAATGGCGTTTATGCCGGTTGCGCCGCGGTGGAGGGTAGCAGAAGCCTGTGTGTGACCAACGTAGGGCTGCGGCCTACCGTGGATGTGGACCGGGAGGGACCGGTAGTCGAAACACACCTGATCGATTACTCGGGAGAACTTTACGGGAAGAAGCTTCGCCTGGATTTTGTGGTGCGGTTGCGTTCTGAAAAAAAGTTTAAGAACATTTCCACTCTGAAGCGCCAGATTGGGAATGATATCCGACGGACGCGAACATTAGGGGGAAAGCTTTTGACGGCGCGTAAGTGATCGCCTGAAGAGTCCGGGGTTTTTGCAATTCTTAAACAGCCATGCCCATTACGGTTGAGGAAGTTTTAAAAATAGCCAATCTGGCCAATCTTTCCTTTTCACAGGAACAACTGGAGCATTTTACTCACCAGTTTCAGGAAATCTTAAATTACGTCGCTCAGCTGGAAGAGGTTCCCACTGAGCACGTGACTGCTACGTTCCACACTATTCTCTCGAGGGAGACTCCAGTGCGTCAGGACGCGACAGCGCCTTCTTTGCCCGTGGAGCGCGCCATGGCCAACGCACCGGATGCAGTGGAGGGGCAGTTTCGGGTTCCCAGGGTGATCGAGTGAGCGAGATTTGGCGCTTAAGCATTGAGGAACTGCAGAAAGCGATCCGCGACCGGATGGTTTCGTTCCGAGATGTAGCCGACGCATATCTCACTCGTATCCGGGAATACGACGGAGAGGTCGGTGCTTTTCTCAGCGTGCAAGCGGATACGGTTTTAAAACAAGCAGAGGACCTTGATCGCAAATACCATAGAGGTGATTTGCGACTGGAAAGCTTGACCGGTATCCCCATTGCCGTTAAAGACGTGATTTCCACGGAAGGGATTCGCACCACCTGTGCCTCGCGCATTCTGGAAAACTATGTCCCGCCGTATGACGCGACCGCAGTTCAACGCCTCAAGGAACAGAACGCCTTAATTCTTGGAAAAACCAACTGCGATGAATTCGCCATGGGGTCCAGTACGGAAACTTCCGGTTTTTTCACCACCCGAAATCCCCTGGACCTGGAAAGGGTTCCTGGAGGATCGAGCGGCGGATCGGCTGCCTGCGTGGCCGCTTGGGAAGCCCCCGCTTCCCTGGGCACCGACACCGGAGGTTCCATCCGCCAACCTGCAGCTTTTTGTGGAGTGGTTGGGTTGAAGCCGACTTACGGCAGGGTTTCTCGCTACGGGCTGGTGGCATTTGCTTCTTCTCTGGATGTCATTGGGCCTTTTGCCAATACCGTTAGAGATGTGGCCATTGTGCTCAAAGCAATCGCCGGAAAAGACCGGCGGGACTCCACTTCTTCGCACCAGCCTGTCGAGGATTATCTGCTAGAGACCGATAAGGGCGTAAAAGGAATGCGAGTCGGCATTCCCTCAGAGTGGTTGGGTTCGGGACTGGACGACGCAATTAAAGAGAGCATTCAATTGATCACGAAGCGTCTGCAGAAAATGGACTGCTCTTTACAAGAGGTCCATCTTCCTCACACCAAGTACGCCATCGCCACCTACTACCTCATTGCCACGGCTGAAGCCAGTTCCAATCTGGCACGGTATGACGGTGTCAAATACGGCTATCGCACCCCTCGACCGGCTGACCTGGAGGAAATGTATCGTAAAACCCGCAGCGAAGGCTTTGGTGACGAAGTAAAGCGCCGCATCATGCTGGGAACTTACGCCCTCAGCAGCGGATATTACGATGCTTTTTATCTGAAAGCTGGAAAAGTCCGCACCTTAGTGACACAGGATTACCTGAAGGTTTTTGAGGAAGTAGATCTTCTTGTAGGACCGACCACGCCAATCCTCCCGTTCAAGCTGGGAGAAAAGATTTCTGATCCCCTGGAAATGTATTTGACTGACGTTTATACGGTGACCGCGAATTTGGCGGGTATTCCAGGCTTGTCACTTCCCATTGCTTTTACCAGCGCTGGATTGCCCGTGGGGCTGCAAATTCTCGGCCCCCATTTTCAAGAAGCCAAGCTGCTTCGTCTGGGACATGCCATTGAGCAGGATCTTGGATTGGAGCGGCCAAGGCTTGCTTTTGAAAAAGCGGTTTGATTCACATTAGACAGTACTAACTAACTAAGCGTTCCCGTTCTCGGCGACCAGTGCTGTGCCGCTTCTCCCACGCGCACCTTCGAGTAGTGAATTTGTGCTCATCCCGCTGACTACTTGAACCCGGCGAACACCCCTTCTCAGAGCTTCAATTGCAACTTCCACCTTGGGGATCATGCCATCCGTAAAGCGGCCCTGGCGCAAGTAGATTTGTGCTTCGGAAACTGTAAGACGCTCGATCTTGCTGGAGGGATCACTTAAATCGAGATAAATTCCATCGACATCCGAGACCGAGAGCAGCGCGTCAGCCCCCACCGCCACTGAAATTTCCGCCGCGAGAGTGTCGGCATTGATATTCAGTATCTGTCCCTGGTCATCAGCACTAAGGCAGCTGATCACAGGGACCATTTTGTGTTCCCAGAGAGTATGAATGAGGCTGGGATCAACTCCTTGGATCTCTCCAACCAGACCAAAATCCACAGCCTTCGGTCCACTCGGGGTGGAAACCCGGATGGGGGGGCGGCGTCTGGCGCTTACCAGCCCTCCGTCAAAGCTGGAAATGCCCACTGCAGGAACCGAAGCTGCCATCAGTGATGCGGTAAGGTCCCGGTTAATCGCTGAAAGCACCATCTTGGCCACCTCCAGGGTACTCTCATCGGTCACGCGCCGGCCCTCGTACTGCACGACTGGAATGGAAAGGCGTCGAGATAGCTCGGTCAGTTGTTTTCCTCCCCCATGGACCACCACCACCTGTTCGCCTTGCCGGGTGAGTTGGAATACCTGAAAAGCCAGGTTAGAGCGGCCTGAATTTTCTTCCAGCACTTTTCCGCTCAGTTTTAGAACCAGTCTGCTCGGCATAAGAATGGTTTAAAGGTGGCTCATGGCGTCGATCAGGAGGTCGGCCGCCTCACGACGCAGGGTCAAAGGCGGCATCAGGCGCAGCACCTCCGCATCATCCGAGGTGCCGACAATAATTCTTCGTGAGAGCAGATGCTCTTGGACCTCTTTGGCCTTGCGGTCCAATCGCATCCCGATCAGCAGGCCTCGCCCGAGCACCTCGCGAACCATGGGAACCGATCGAAGCTTTTCACGTAAATATCGTCCGGTCGCCGCCGCATTTTCGCCCAGCTTTTCCTCCTCGATGACTTGAAGCGTGGCGCGGATAGCGGCACAGGCAAGCGGTCCCCCTCCAAAAGTAGCTCCCAGGTCTCCTGATTTGACCTGCCGTGCCACCTCGCCTGTGACAAGGAGCGCGCTCGCCGGTAAGCCGGAAGCGATTCCCTTGGCCAGCGTTGTAATGTCGGGCTGAACTCCGGACGATCTGATGTCCGGCTGCTGAGAATACAAAAAGGTGCCGGTACGCGAAATCCCAGTTTGCACCTCGTCAAAAATCAACAGCGCTGAAGAGCGTCGGGCGGCTGAACTGATTTCCCGGAGAGTATCCAAAGGGATTTCCCGCATCCCTCCGAGGCTTTGAATGGGCTCGATCATTACCGCAGCGGTGTCGGTTGAGATGGCCGCGGCCGCCTCAGAAGCGGGCAGGACACGATGGGCCGGCACAGGCGTATTCAAGTACGATGAATATTTTGCGATGCCGGTACTGGAGAGGCTTCCGTAAGTTCGGCCGTGAAAAGAATGAATCAGCGAAATGATCTCTCGTCTTCTCGTAAGGGCACGCGCCAGCTTGATGGCATTTTCATTGGCTTCACTCCCGGAATTGGCAAAGAAAGCCTGGACAAAGGGAGGCGCCGCCATCTTCAAGAGCAACTGCAACGCCTGGGCCCGGGCGCCGTTGTAAACCGCATTCGAATAAAAAATCAGGCGCTCAGCCTGCTCCCGAATCGCTTGCACCACTCGCGGATGGCAATGGCCGGTGGAAATGACGGCATGCCCGCCGTACAAGTCGAGATAAGCGTTTCCTTCGACGTCATAAACGTGGCAATCGCTTCCGCGCTCAATGGAGAGCGGAATCTTGGCATAGGTAGGAAGTTGATAAGCGTCTTCCAGGACCTTTATTTCTTTCAACAACGACAGCATTCTTTGAGTTTCGCGGGCGGATGTTGTTCGAACAATGACCAGCTCGATGAAACCCGTCCGAAATTCCTCCCTTCTAAGGATGAGTGGGCGCCGTATCCAACGCCGTTTGTTCCGGGAAACCACACATCACATTCATGTTTTGTACCGCCTGTCCAGCAGCTCCTTTCTGAAGGTTGTCAAGAGTCGACCAAACGATAAGATGATCATCTTTTGAAGCGGCGCCAATATCCACAAAGTTGGAGTGACGGACAAAGTTTACATCAGGGTAGTCGGGTACCCAGCGGATAAAAAATTCGGATCCATAATAAGCCTGATAAAGAGAGCAAATCTCCTGCGGGAGATGCGCCTTGTGCAGACGCATGTAATGGCTGGCGAAAATTCCCCGAACTAGAGGAGCCGAGTACGTTTGAAACACCAGCGGGTTTTCCGGACGGTCCAGCAACTGAAGAATCTCGGGCAGATGCTGGTGGGCAAAAGGCTTGTACGGGAAAAGGCTGTTGCTGCGGCGTGGATGATGAGTCCCAGCAGCAGGAGCATTGCCCGCACCCGATGAGCCGGTCTTGGAATCTACATAAACCGGACCATCGATCCAACCTTCCTGATACAGCGGATATAGGGCAAGAATCGTAGCCGTGGCAAAACAGCCCGGATTGGCGACTCTACGGGCGCTGCGAATTCTTGCGCGATTGATTTCAGTCAGTCCGTAGACGAAGCCTTTTTGTTCCTCCGGACAGGTCAAGGGTATTCCATAGTATTGCTGGAAAACCGCAGGATCAGAAACGCGAAAATCGCCGCTCAGATCGATGACCAGCAGCTCGCCAGGCAAAGCCGGCGCAATCTTCATGGCGTGGCCGTGAGGAAGAGCCAAAAACAAAACTTCCAATTCTGAAGCGGGAAGAGTCTCGACGGAAGAGAAATTGAGATTTAAAAAACCACGCAGGTTTGGATAAACATCCCCCGGGTTCTTGCCGGCATGCTGTTGGGAGGAGATCCAGGTGATTTGAACCTGGGGATGACGCAAGAGAATATTTAATAGTTCGAGGCCGCCATACCCGGAGCCGCCGGCTATGCCAACTTTAACCATGGCATAAACGACCCCAGAATCTGCGTGCAGATTTTTCCGGCGCAATCAAATGCGTTGGCGGCCGGAACGTGCCAGTTTTCTTCGATGTATTGAATCCCTTCGGCACTGTCGGTCACCGGGCCCGAGACCAAGGAAGGCCGGACTTCGTGGCGGGACATCCACTCAATTCCTCCCCAGGCTCCCAGCAGGTCGTTGGCGCAGAGAACAATGCTGGCGCCTGACTGCATCAATTCACGGTCGTTAAACAGAGAGGCCACGTGATAGGAACCCAGGATCCCATCTCCCATTTCCAGGACGATAAAATCAGGGCGCGGTTGAGCCAGGTGATGCACCAGCGCGCGCGCGATTGGGACCAGACTGGCAACTTCGGTGGTCGAAGCCAGTCCCAGATCGTTAAAGCTCATAACTTTCTGAGCGCCGTTATCCTTCATCGCCAACAGGTCTTGAAGGCAGGCTACGCCCGCGACTTTTCCAGCATGAATCGTGAAACCCTTCTCCGAAAACAGACGGATGATTTGCTTGCATACGGAAGTTTTCCCAGCATTCATGCAGGTGCCAAACACCAGGACCAGCGGGATGTCAGGTAAAGTCCCTTCCACAAGCGGGAGCGCATTGTCTTTGAGATTCAGGGGTTTCCCATCACGATGGACCGTGCCGAGGTACTCCACGGTCGCCGGCCACCCCAGATCTCGGTGAAAAGCGGTGCACTCGCCAATGACGCCCCCTTTATTAAGGAGATTCAGAGGCATATGCGGGTGCAGACGGGCCGGCAGTCTCCCGGAAAACCCGCGCAGCGCCTTGCGGTTTCCCAAAACGCCTACAATCAACTCTCCTCCGCGCAGGGCCACCTCTTCTCCCTCTGGCGTCTCGAGCGTAGGATAGGCGCGGTTGATGTCACGCACGCGCACCATCACCAGATCCCCTTCCGCGGCATTCTCGATGGGCCGGCACGAAAACGGCTCGGGTAAGGACACGTAGGAAGCTACCGATGCGATAAGATCGGGATAATCGTGCTGATTTTTCCAATAAAAGATTGGTGCAACCTGTTTACTTTGCATCTTCAGATTTTTTCCTGCTTAAAAAATTTAGAGAACTGAAGAGGGGCTCGACTATAGCCGGTCGAACACCCTGATAGTAGGTCGCCTTCTAGGGGAGAGACGTTTTACCTTGAGCATCCAGCAAACAAATTGTGGTAACAACTGCTCGTGCATGGTAGGCATATTTATTCATTATTGGAAAAAGGATGTCAAGGGAATGTCGGGCGCGGTCCAAAAAAAGCTATGCATAAAATGCTGCATAATTAGAGAAGGTGAATTCATTTCCGAGTGTGCAAACGCTGGTATAAATCACGAACGGAAACAGGATGCTCGCGCGCGATTTCTCGAATGGCGTCCTTTCTGCTAAGGCCTTTGGACCTCATCAATTCCTCGACCAATGCCACAGGGTCGGATTGCGGAGCAGCGCTTGGCTGGGGAGCTCCATCCACAACCAACGTATATTCTCCCCGGGCAGGCTCGACCTCTATGCGAGAGCGAACCTCTTGCAAGGGCCCAAAGTAAACGGTCTCGTGCAGCTTCGTAAGTTCACGCGCTAAGAAGCAAAGCCGGTTGCCGAGTACGTCGTGGATCTTTTCAAGGGCCGGAACCAGGCCATGGGGAGAGAGAAAAAAGATAAGGGTGGCTTTGCTCGACGAGAGTTCTTGAAGCTGCCGGGTTGCTGCGGCCCGACGTCGCGGCAAGAATCCTGCAAAGTAGAACTGGTCGGTGGGGAGTCCGCTCACCGAGAGGGCCGCTATGGCAGCGGAAGGACCTGGTACTGGAGCCACTGCGATTCCCTCTTTGCGACACAGCTGAACCAGACGGTAGCCAGGATCAGAAACCAGGGGAGTGCCCGCGTCGGAAACCAGTGCAATGCTCTTCCCGCTTTTCAATTCGGAAACCAGGCTCACGGCCCGAGTCGTCTCGTTGTGTTCGTGGTAGCTGATCATGTGCTTGGAGAGACCTAGGAAGTTGAGAAGCTTTCGAGTGTGGCGGGTGTCCTCACAAGCAATGATATCCACTTCTGCCAGGGTGCGAGCGGCCCTGGGTGTGAGGTCTTCCAGGTTCCCGAGCGGAGTGGCAACTACATACAGCGTCCCAGACATAGTTCGTACCGCTTTGCAAAAGGAGGACCTGCTATTTATGAACTAGGTACTAAGGTGTAGTGGAGTGCATCGCGTCCAGCATCTCGCGAACCGCTCTCTCCATTCCTACCAGCACCGACCGCGCGCAAATATTGTGTCCAATATTCAGCTCAGTAATGTAGGGGACTTTGCAGATCGGGCCCACGTTGCGGTAGGTAAGCCCGTGGCCGGCCAGTACTCGTAAACCAAGTGCATGGGCTAGGGCGGCCGCTTCTCGGATCTTCGCCAGCTCACGTTTAAAATCAGCATGGTCTTCGTTCAATCCCAGAGGCACGACTTCGGCGTAAGCCGATGTATTCAGTTCAACCAGCTGTGCTCCCAATGACGCGGCCTGCTTGATTTGCTTTGACTCGGGGTCAACAAAGAGCGAGACTGAAATGCCTGCTTTGTGAAGCTTCTCGATAGCGTACTTAACTTCGCCAGCGCTTTTCAGGAGATTCAATCCGCCTTCAGTGGTCACTTCTTCGGAACGTTCCGGAACCAGCGTTGAGGTATCGGGACGAATTTTCACAGCAATTCGCAGCATTTCACTGGTAGGAGCCATTTCCAAGTTAAGCCGTGTCGCCACAAGTTCACGGAGCAGGCGGAGATCTCTTTCCTGAATGTGGCGGCGGTCGCCTCGGAGGTGAACCGTGATGCCGTCGGCTCCAGCCAGCTCAGCAAGGAGCGCTGCAGCCACGGGATCAGGTTCATGCGCCTGCCGCGCCTGGCGAAGGGTGGCGACATGGTCGACATTCACACCTAATTTGATCATGGATATGCGTTAGTTGTTCAATAATGACTGCCGCGGGCTAAACAGCAAACTGTTTTGCCTTTATCAGGATAAGGAAAGGCAGCCCGCGATTCAAGGAACGTCAAAACGGTTCCGTTGATGAAGATAGGCGTCCGAATGTGCCCGGGACCCGGCCACCAAGCATGCATGAGAGGATTACCCGATGCCGGTGCCGGCGCGGTTGTAGCGGCCTCTGCAATCATTCCAGCGGATTTTCAATAGATCCATAAGCATGTAGAAGGCATCACTCCACATGCGCACCTTTGTGCCCGGCCAGTGACGCCAGATGACTGGAACCTCCTGCACCGACAAACCCCACTTGCTGGCCATGTAGAGAATTTCAACGTCAAAACCGAAGTCATGAATCCGTTGATTTTCAAAAAGCGCGCGGCAGGTCTGCAGACGAAACAGTTTGAAGCCACATTGCGTATCCGCATACGGAAGTCCCGTAATAAGACGGACCATGAAATTGAAAACGCGGCTGCTCGCTCGCCTTATCCGGGACTGATGAACTTCGATTTTCGAATCAGGGAGCGAGCGGGAGCCAAAAACGATATCCCTGCAGTTCTCCGCGAGGATGGCGCTCAATTTACGCACCTCCATGATAGGAACACTCAGGTCGGCGTCGGAGATCAATCCATAATCACCCCGGGAGGCCAGCATTCCGCGGCGCACGCTGTAACCTTTGCCGCGATTAATAGGACTCTGCAGGACCAGCACCTCACATGTCCTGGACGGGCCGGATGAAAAAGAGCGTGCTATTTCTGAAGTGCGGTCCACAGAGCCATCATCTACCAGCAGGACTTCGGACGCATAGGGTTCCCCATTTAAAAAAGCCATCACCTCTGTCAAAGTGGCTTGCAAGCGCGCCTCTTCGTTGTACGCGGGTATGACGACCGACAAGTGAGGTGATCTCATTCAGGGGTGCGTCTTGACTTCTTCGATCCATGGGATGGGTTGCTGAGCCGAGCCTTCATGATTTCAGGGCGGGAGCGCTCGCCAGGAAATTCAGCAGCCGATCCAGCCGTTGGATGGTTTTTTCCTGTCCCAGCGTGATGATAACGTCAAAAAGGCCCGGAGCTACGCTCTTGCCGGTCATCGCCAGGCGTACGGCCCCAATCAAGGAGCCGGTTTTTACGGCGCGCGCATCGGCGATTTCACGCAAAACACGTTCGGTATTTTCCAGTGTGAAGGGCTTAAGCCCGGCGTAAGCAGCACGCAGTTCGCTCAAGGCAGAAATTAACTGTGGAGAAGGTCGGAGATACTTTTCCACAGCTTCTTGCTGATAGTTAAAATCGTCAGTAAAAAAAGCCCTTCCAAACTCAACGAAATCGCTGAGCCTTCGCGTTCGGGTCTTCAGCAGATCCACCGCGGTCAAAAAGTAATCGCGCCCGCCGGCATCCCAGCTCTCGTTCCACAAGCCGGCCTCTTGGAGCAATCTTTTCACCTCCGGTGCGAGGCGTTCGGCAGCGACGGAACCAAGGTACTGGCTGTTCATCCACTCAAGCTTGGCGGGATCGAAAACGGCATTGGACCTGTTGACACGATCGAGATCAAACAGGCTGACAAGCTCGGAGACGGAAAACAGCTCGCGGTCTGTTCCGGGAGACCATCCGAGCAGTGCAAGATAATTGGCCATGGCCTCGGGCAGCAAACCCTGTTTTCGATATTCGAGTGTGGAGGTGGCTCCATGGCGTTTGCTCAAGCGTTTCTTGTCGGTTCCCAGGATGAGTGGAAGGTGGGCAAAATTGGGGAGCGGTTGGTCGAACGCTTCAAAAAGAAGCACGTGTTTGCTGGTATTTGAGAGGTGGTCCGCTCCTCGAATGACGTCAGAGATTTTCATGTCGACGTCGTCAACCACCACGCAAAGGTGGTAGGTGGGCCTTCCATCGGACCGGAGCAATACAAAATCCTCGACACTCTCGCTGGCCACCTCGATAGGTCCAAACACACGGTCGGAAAATTTAACAGTACGGCCTTCAGGAACTCGAAACCGCAGAACGTGCGGTTGCGCCTGGCGGAGCTTTTCCTCGACAGCAGCCGGGGAGAGATCACGACAACGACGGTCGTATTGCCATGCAGAGCCGGATTCCCGGGACGCTTGCTTGCGACTCTCCAGTTCCTGAGGGGAACAAAAGCATGGATAAGCTGTGCCGCGTGCGCGCAACTGCTCGCAGGCTTGCTGGTATAGAGGCAGGCGCTGCGACTGAAAAAAGGGCCCCTCGTCCCAGGCCAGGCCCAACCAACGCAGTCCTTCCAAAATACCCTCGACCATTTCGGAGCTGGAGCGTTCCAGGTCAGTATCCTCTATGCGAAGGACGAAAATACCCCCGTGATGGCGGGCGTAAAGCCAGTTGAAGAGCGCAGTGCGAGCCCCGCCAATGTGCAAATAGCCGGTGGGGCTGGGGGCAAATCGAATTCTGACAGCCATGGTCAGTGCGAGAATAGCACGACGCCCGGCTCATTGAGGAGAGAGCGGAAGAGAATTGTCTTCAGAAGGGGAGGCCGACGGAGCCCCTGCCGACCTCCCCAAAACGGTTAGGGCATATCGGAGCCGGACTCGATATCGATCGTAAATCCGTTTCGATCCTTGTAGTCGTAATCCAACCCGTGGCCTTTGAAAGAATGCGTGCCGTAAAACAACCCGAAACCGTTGTTCTTTTTTGCGCCGAAGTAGCGCAAATTTTGGATGAGTGGCGGTTTGCTTGGGTTATTGGCGGAGCGACTGGCAGCGACCAGCTCGACCTTTCCTTTGCCATCGGCGCGGGTAACGACGTGGCGATCTGCAGCATGAGTGATGGTGATTTCGGTCCGATCAGCCGTCACAATCTCACCCCATTTGACCGGGTAAATGCGTGTCGCAATCTGCATGAAGGCATCGATCTGTTCCTGACGAGCGGAGGGTTCAAAGGCGGCCACGACTTTGTCGGCGGTCCCGTCGCCAAAATTGTCCCCCAGGTTTCCGGAAAGCCAAACCTTCATTCCATCGAGCCGCACATTTCCTACATGTCCCTTCTCAATGGTGTACACGTTGTTGAAGTTACAGTAATCGTTGGCTGGCTCGGTGTTGAAATAGCAGGGACAGAACAAAGGGCAGCTGCAAGCCTCATCAATGTGCGCTTTGATGTGCCAGTTGTCTGCACTGGAGCCGGAACCTGACATTTGCCCGTAGGTAATCAGATGGGCTCCCAATATCACGACAAGAACGAGGGTCTTTGAAGCAGAAAGAGATTTTCTTTTCATGTCACACCTCTCATTCGTAGACAAAACCTGGGGTACTAAGCGGCAAAGCCTCCCCACAGAGTCAATAAAAATAGTATAGGACCGGCTGGTCTCAATCGCAACACAGCAGACCGTGCTCACGAAAAAACTTTTCACTTTAGGGATCTTTTTCAACACGGCTTTCGTTTAAGAGGGCATGGAGCGCAGGTGCAATACCTGCGTTGTTAAGGGTGCTCAACCGTGGTTGCGCCGCTTTAAAATGTGTTTCCGTGCGACTCTTTCAGGGACGCAGGGGAAGCTCAAAATGTGTTGGTTGCGAGGAGGAGGATGAAAACGATGTTTCAATTGAACCAAGGTGTGTTGAAAACATTCTTGCTGGTGTTATTGCTGGCTGGCGGCTCCGTCCTGGCGAAGGAGTCCAGAAAGATACAGATTCCACGCACGATGTCGCTGAATGGAGTTGAACTGCAACCAGGAAGTTACCGCTTGATCTGGGAGACGAACAGCCCGGAGGTTTCAGTCACTCTATTGAGTGGTGCGAAGATCGTGGCCCGCGGGGCCGGGACAATAGTGGAACGAAACCAGGCATACAACACCGACACGGTGGTTTCCAAGATGTTGCCGACTGGAACTGAAAAACTCACCGAGATTCGCTTCAGAGGCAGAAATCAGGTGATTGTGTTCAACTGATTTTCGCGCGAGAAACCCTGGATGCAGACGGTTGACCTGTGACCAATGCATCCAGGCCTCACAACCTTTTCCACCCTGACTTGGGCGCAAGGGGGCGGCTAAAGGAAGACAGATTCAATTGCTCCACTAAAAACTGTTGATCTCGCTCGGCATCCTCATGGAAGTCGATTTTGTAGATGTGGGCGATAGTGAAGCCGGTATTTCTGATGCGTCTTTCAAAATAGGCAATTCCCACCTCGCCTGGCCATCGCCTTTCGTGAGGCTACTCATTCCACGAAGATGCTGACTTCACTGGCGATGAACGGCGAGGAGCCTCTTTTTTTCTCCGAGATCCAAACGGCTGCGGTGTAGACACCCGGTTTCGACTGAACAAACAGGATCGGGGCGCTGAAACGCCGCCCATAAATTTGAACGAGACCGCTCCGGCCGTCTGCGTAAGTGTTCGGATAGGCGAGACGCGGATAAAGCACTCGTTCGCTATCAGGAAATGAATAGGCGTGAGTACGTTCGAGCTGGGCGACGGATAATGGCGCAGGGAATGGCTCGTAAAAAATGGACACCCCTTTGATCTGAAAGTCGTCTGAAAGAAGAGTTCCTCTCAGAAGTAGATGGTTTCCCAGACTCGCCCTGAGCGGAACCGGATCCAGGTCGAGGTAATGATGCGCAAAAACTTCGATGAGCTTAAGACCGGAAGCGTCAAACGCTATGCCAATGCCGACATGGGTATGACGGGGGTCGAGCACACTCCGGCGATGCAAATCGTTGGGCGGTTTTTCATCGAGAAAGCTTTCATGCCGTTCGATCAGGTGTTTCCATAGATTATGCACGTCAAACTTGAAGCGGTTTTGTTCGATGCTGGCAATGTTTTCAGATGTGTGGTCGTTCACATTATTTTGGGAATATCGTATGTAGGGCTTCCAGCCGGAACGATGCCAGTGACTGGTGTACTTCTCCCTCAACATTTCGCCGCAATGTTGATCCGCCGTCATAGAAAGCTCCGCTGAGAAACGCACCGCGCGAGCTCCTTCTCTGGCCCTGTCCTGGTTGATTCTCTCCACAAGCCACAATTTGAGAGAATCGACTTGCGAGATCATCTGAGCTTGCATCTGAGGAAGCCGGGCGAGCGCCAGGCACAACAGGAGAGTGCAGGAGGCTCCGGCAGCGCAAAAAATAAGTTTGGTCACGGCACTTCAAAGATGGAAAAACTTCGCAAAGGTTTATGTTGAGTATACGCTGCTTTCAACATGGTTTGGCAGGTGTAGGGCGACCAATCTGTTTGCCGGAATCCTGACGGTGAATTCAGGACAGGCCTTTTATTTCGCAGGCCCGTGTAAAGATGTCGCGTGTGAAACAGTTTGCGAAATGAGGCGCGTCTCCTGGAATTTCGCCCGCCGACGGGACACCAGAGGGTGGACTATAATTTTTCAAGAGGTGGGGATGAATGGCCAGCAGCCCAAAAGCAACGAGTACTTTCGAGCCGGCGTAAATTACTGGCCTGCACGAAAAGCCATGTGGCTTTGAAAGGATTTTGATGAGGGCGAAATAGCAGATGACTTTCGAAGGCTGGCGCGCAACGAGATTGAAGAATCCGCCACTTGCAAACGGTGCTGGAAATCGCAGTGGATTACCGCCGGGGAATTCTGATAACCCTGCTGGCGGGGCATCCGAATAGGGTCAATGGGGTTCCCGATTGGCTGCTTTCTTCCGCCGTCAATCGAGGGGAGAGCCGAAAGCGCCGCTTACTTGACGATCACAATATCTAAAGCGCCCTTACGGCGAAGGACATCCACTGTAACCGTGTACGCATGGCGCTCCACCAACAAGTCGACCTCCGAATCCCCCACCTGCAGGTTGGTGATGCGCACGGTGTCCAGAAACACAGGCAGGAGGGGCCGCCGTAGGGTAACTTCGCATTGCTGTGCGTTAATTGAGAGCGCGAGACAGGCCTGCAAAAACATAAAAACTGAACCTGCAGCCCAGGCCTGCGGAGCGCAAGCCACGGGATAAAGCGTGGGGCCCTCACCGTGCCGGCGCTGAAATCCGCAAAACAATTCAGGCAGGCGGTGCAAATCGACGAAAATACTCGCGTCAAAAATTCCAGCCATCACACGGGCGGCCAGGCCAGACAACCCGTAACGACTCAGCCCCAGTGCGATCAAAGCGTTGTCATGAGGCCACACGGACCCGTTGTGATACGACATCGGGTTGTAACGGATTTCAGAAGCAGCTACGGTGCGAATGCCCCATCCTGAAAAGGAATCGCTGCCGAACAAGGTCTCGGCGGCCCGTCTGGCGCGTTCCTCATCGGCGATTTCACCGAACAGACAGTGGCCTGCATTGGAGGTCCTGACCTTGCAAGGTTTCTTGTTTCCGTCAAGCGCCAATGCATACGTGGAAAGCTCCTCACACCAAAAGTGCTCTTCAAAAGCCTGCTTGATCTGTTCCGCCTGATGAAGCAAACGTTCAGCCATGTCCAGCCGGTTCAGGATCACAGCCAGCCGGGCAGCATGTTGGCGCGCCGCATAGACGTAAGCTTGAACTTCGCACAGGGCGATGGGGCCTTCTGCCGGGGAACCGTCTGAATGGAAAATGGGGTCGTGGGAATCCTTCCAACCTTGATGGACCAGTCCTCTCGGATTCTCTCTGAAATATTCAACAAATCCGTCATGGTCGCGGTCACCGTACTCGTCGATCCAGTTCAGTGCCCTCTCGATATTGCTCCAGATCGATTCGATGAACTCCCGGTCTGCCGTCCTTTCGTGATAGAGTCCGGCCAATATGACGAAGAGGGGCGTAGCATCAACGCTTCCGTAATACTTCCCGAAAGGCACTTCCCCGAGTGCAGCCATTTCGCCGCGCCGCATTTCGTGGAGGATCTTGCCGGGTTCGGCATCTTGCTCATGGTTTTGCTCGCAGGCCTGGGTGGCGGCGAGGTGACGAAGCACCCCGCGGGCAGGCGAAGGATCGGTCCAAAGAAGCTCCATCGCAGTGATGATGCCGTCGCGTCCAAAAACAGTGCTGAACCAAGGCACTCCGGCATAAGGATAAGGCCCCGTACTGAGCTCGGTGGCCATCATATGAAGATCGGCAACAGAGCGAGCGATCCACTCATTGAACTGCTCGTTGGAAGTGTAAATTTCGCAGCGACCGGCTTTTGCAGAATCCAGCGAGGACTTCGCTTGTAACAGTGCGTCCTGAAATCGGAACACGCGGGCAGGTGGTTCGCTGCTTTCACAGCAAATCGTGAGAAGAACTTCGCTCGAGCCCTGAGGGGGGAGGCGGAATCGATACTGTGCGGTTGATGATGTTGCTTCGCCTGGGGAGGGATCCCACAGCAACTTACAACTGCGGACGACACGATCCAGTCCTTCATATCGAAGAACGATTGAACCGTCTTTGATTTCCGGTTCCAGCAGGGTTCCCCGGTGCTCGCGTTTGAGTCCGCGGACCTCGAAAATATCAGCAAAATCAGCTGCAAAGCGAAACGACAGACTGAGCTCAGCCGGATGCAGTCCGTGATTGGAAATTTGTATTTGCTCATAGCAAGTCGACTCCCAGAGGAACTTGGAGCGAAACACGTGTACCATGCCGTGCGGCAGAACGAAGTTTTCATTTATTGAAATATCGGGGTTGGTCAGGTCCACAGTCAGCAAGTCGTTATCGTCCCGGATTGTGGAGCTGAGCAGCAGAGGGCGAATCTTTTCCAGGCGCAGTTCCAACCTGGATATAAAGCGAGTTCCCTCGTGATAGATCCCCTGTTGGCCCAAACCGAAAGGCACGATGTCCCCGTAATGGTCGAACACGGCAAAGGTTTCGCCGTGCTTGAGCACTCGAGTTCTCTCATCAGCACGGGAAGAAGTCGCCAGTATGTAGAACTGGTCGTGTACCTGAATGACGTCTTCAATCATCGGTCAAGGCTGCTGAAGCGGCTCCCGCCATGGTGCGCGCTGTCTCCACTCCCCGGCTCAGTCGACGATAAACTTGGACATAATCACGCGCCATCCGTTCGACTGAGAACCGTCTTTCAAACTCACGCCGGCAACGGCTTCGACTGAGGGAGATGGTGCGCCCGACCGCCTCAAGAGCTTCGGACATACTGTTTACCACGTAGCCGGTCACTCCCTCGGTGATGATTTCAGGAACTGAACCGCCGCGAAAGGCTAGAACGGGCGTCCCGCACGCCATGGCCTCGATCATAACCAGTCCAAAAGGTTCCGGCCAGTCGATCGGAAAAAGCAAGGCGCAGGCATTTCCCAGAAAATCATTCTTCTCGTTCTCACTGATTTCACCAACAAACTCAACCAGCGGCCCGCGCAGCAAGGGCTTGATCACGGTTTCGTAATACGGACGGTCAACGCGGTCAATCTTGGCTGCAACCTTCAGCGGTATTCCGGCCTGCTGCGCAATCTCAATAGCTCTGTCCAATCTCTTCTCCGGAGAGATCCTTCCGAGGAAAGCCAGATAATGACCCCCCTCAGGGTGGAACTTGTAAAGATTCAAAGGGAGGCCATGGTAAACAGTTGCCTGCCAGTTTGCCCACTCAAGAGGCTGGCGTTGGGCGTCGGAGATGGAAATCAACGGAATGTCCTTGAATTCTGTGTAGATGGGAACCAGGTCAGGAAGGTCGAGCCTGCCGTGGAGAGTGGTTATGTGCGGGATAGAAAGCCGTTTCGAAATGGGGAAATGAAGATAATCAACATGGAAATGGACGATGTCGAAGTCATTCAAACGCTGTAAGACCAGTTCCAACAGGAGTATGTGGTACGCCAATTGATCGCGGCACTCGGTGTTCAGACGCAGAGCGGAACACTCCGGCGATACCAGTTCGGCGGCAGTTACTGAATCCGCACTCGCAAACAGGGTGACCTCATGACCCTGCCGGACCAGCTCTTCTGTGAGGTAAGAAACAACGCGTTCAGTCCCGCCATAAAACTTGGGCGGGACACTTTCATACAGGGGAGCCACTTGAGCGATGTGCATTGACTTCTGACACCCTCAAACTTCAGGCTAACTCACTCCTTTTAATTATAACGTGCAGACAAGTGCGTCGAGGGCGGTGGTCAGAGCACCCTGCTAGCGCTCAGGACGAGATCAATTGAGAGGCTTCTTTCCAACGCTTTGTGGAAGCGTTCCGACCCCGTGTCGCTAGCGCTCAGGACGAGATCAATTGAGAGGCTTCTTGGCTTGGGAATGAGATTGGGATTGGGTCGCCTGAAGGTCCCAGGCTGCAGCGCTGGGTCCCTGGCAGCGCAGCTTGTATTTCTCCACGCGGCCGACCGGAGTCTTGGGGAGCTCGGTAGTAATGTCGACAAATCGTGGCAGGGCCTCCGGCAAAAGGCGCTTGCGGCACCATCGTGCGAATTGTTCGATTTCCAGCGATCGCCCCGGCCGGAGCACCAGGGCTATCGCTATATCCTCTTGCTCTCCGGTGCCGGGAACGCCGTAAGCCGCCGACTCAAGCACGTCCTCGTGAGTGTTGATGAGCTGCTCCAATTGAAAACTGGAGATGAGACATTTCGAGCGGCGAATCGAATCTTTGGCACGATCGACAAAGTACAAATGGCCGGCATCGTCGCGATAGGCGCGATCTCCTGTGTGGAACCAAAGATTACGCCAGGCCTGTACGGTGTGTTCCGGCATCTGAAAGTATCCGGACATAATGCTGAACGCTTCGCGAGGTCTGACGATTATTTCTCCGGGAGTGCCGGCTTCCACCTCCTGGTCCGCTTCATCGACAATTTTCAGCTCGAACTCCGGGAGAGTGATGCCCATGGAATTCGAAGGCGACACAGTTCCCCGAGGCGTAACGCTGATCACGTTCAGCTCAGTCATGCCATAAGCGTTCATTACCTGAACACCAAAGCGCTCTTCAAAAAGCGATTTCAGCTCTCCGGACATCCCAGGACAAAATACCACTTTTACTGAGTGCCGGCGATCGAGGGGTGAGGCTTTCTTTCGGTAGTAAAGTATGTTGGGCATGGTGCCCACCAGGCTGGTCAGGGTGGCGCCGCATTGACGGGCTTGATCCCAGAAACAATCAGGGTCAAAGCCGTTGGCGATTACCATCCGGCCTCCGACCAGCAGCATGGCCAGAAACGTGATTTGCGCGTTGCTGTGAAAAAACGGCAGGCACGTGAACCATGTGTCCGAGGCCGACACCTCAAAACTGCGGGCCATCAGAGATCCCCACCAGTAATACTGGCATTGAGAGCAGAGTACACCCTTGGAGGGACCGGTGGTGCCGCCGGTATATATCACTGAGAATAAATCGGGTGGCTGAACTACAGGCTCAATATTCTGGCGTTTTTGCGATAAAAGATTGGAAAAAAGAGTGATCGAAAAATGTCCCTTCAACTGGCCGGCCGTCTCCTCATCCAGGGCAATGAGCTCAGGAGGAACCACAATCCCCGCTGAGGCCTTCAAGAATTGGCCCAGGCACTCAGGCCCCAGGAGAAGAAACTTCAAACGGGCATGGGTCAACACGTAAGAGAGCTGAGACCCGTGAAATGAGGTGTTGATGGGAACACAAAGCGCGCCCGTTTTTGCCAGCGCCAGCCAGAGGAAAATCATCTCCACACGCGAAGAGGAGAGAATCCCGACGGGGGTGCCTTTTTGAATGCCCCGCTCCAGCAGCCCATGCGCCAGCCGGTTCACCTCTTCGTTGATTTCAGCAAGGGTGTATTCTCTGCCGCTGATCTTCAGCAAGGGCATTCGGCCATCGGTCCGGGCGGCAGTTTCCAGGATGCGAGGAATGGTCCTGTCGGCAAATGAATAATACATAAAATCTTCTTCTGAAAAAGGAGATATCGTAACAGAAAAGCAGGACCTTTCCGCTTTCCAGTTTTCTTGAAGGCCGAATACCAGCACCGGGCAACGAGGATAACGTCCCGCGTTTGGCCTTTAATCGCGAGTTAGAGACAAAGTGATTTGGTATTCCGAAAAATTAATCCGCCGGGTTGAAATCGGTGCAGGTTCGACCCGGACGAGGTCCAGCGTGTAGGCGCCCAACTTGAGCTGGTGCAGGCCCGGGGTGCTGGAAAGTACAGCGGCGCCCAGGTCCTGGTTTCCTTTGCGCACTCGAAGTTCCACCCTCGCCTGCCCCGGCTGTATACAAACCACATCAATGGGACATCGTGAATCTTCAATAATGTTCCAGAAGGTGATTCTTAAATCATCGGCGGTCAAGACGCCGGTTTGTCCTGCTTTCAGCTTGAACTCGGCTCCCAGTTGAATGTCAACGGTGTTTTCACTCAGGCTGCGCTTCGCTACCTGAATACCGGACGCGGGAACCGCATCAATAGTTCGCAACACCGTCACCGCAAGCGGAGCGTCCGATTCCACTTGAACAACTGATTGAAATCGTAAAGGGAAAATAGCCGGGAAGATGAGCTTCCAAAATCTCTCAAAGTAGTCACTTAACATACTTCCAGGGGGAAGCTTTATTGTTTCAACAGAGTTGGGCCGCAAAGTAAGCCGCACCTCGGCTATTCCAGAGGAAACATTTGCGATTGAAAAAGCCGCACCCTGGTCTGTGTAGCCGTTGAAGAGAAAAACCGGAAAGGTAAAACTCTTCAGACCCTGAGTTGGAAAAAGCTCGGCTTCAAACTGGAGCCTATGCTCAAAATCCAGAGGCAGGGGAGATATCGAAGGAATGCTGCCGGTCCGTGCGATTTGAAAAACCACACGAGTGATCAAATCATCCGGGGCTTTCAATTGGGCCCAGCCTATTGCCGTTTCTCCAGAAGGAACTAACACGAACTCCAATCCCGATCCCGGCGGGATAGTGAAGGTGTGCCTTCCGGTCGAGTGTGCAAGAGAGCCCGTAGGGCCGAGCCACTGGGACTGGAAAGGCGCCGTCAGGGCGCTGCCTGAAGCGGTAAACAGGCTGAGTTCACCCGGGATGGGCTCGTTTGTCTCATTCCTGAAGTGAAACAGGGTGCGATACTCAACTGAACCAGAGTGTCCAGCGCCGACGCTTGAGTAGTAGAAATTCAGCGGCGCGGCGGCCATTAAGGGGAGCGTGGAAAATGTTGTTACAATTAAAAGTAAAATGAGATGTGCTCTGTGAACTTGAAAAATTCCCATAATCTACTCCCTCGATCTTCGAAGTACCATTCTTAAATAAAGTATAGCAACGCGTTGAACTCATGCTCTCTGGAATCAGGCGCACGCACAACACTCAAGACCCTAAGTAAAGATGACGGAAAAGCCTGAAAAGTTCACTAGGTTCCGGGTCTTGAGGGCCGCCGCCGTCTCACTGTTGTGCCTCCCCGTCGATTGCCAGGGCATTGAGACGTCGTGAGGCCCTGGCCGCGTCGCGCTCGCAACCGACCCTTACGGAATTGATAAATGGGGTGCTTAGTTTGAAGCCAGGTCTGCAACCAGCGCCAATTCCTCAGCCGTGGGTGGCGATATCCAGGAGACTAAAAGATAGACCAGCAAGCTCACGCCGAGCCCGATAAAGCCCTCCAGCGACGAGAGAGCCATAAGGCCGTAAGAATTCGCAAGATAAGCACCGATGCAAGCCGCAAATCCGCTGATCATGGAAAGTGCAGCAGCGGTGCCGCTGCCACGCCTGGAGAAAAGTCCACCCACAATGGGGACAAAAAATCCTGAAGCAAGGAGTGACGCCGAAGAAAAAACCAGCCAGAAGACGCCGACGCCGGCGTACCACGCAACCAGAAGAGTGACCAACCCCACAACGAGAAGCGACAAACGCGAAATCAAAACGATCTCGCGATTTGAAGCGTGGGGACGAAGGTAAACCGAGTAAAGATCCCGAGAGAGTGTTTGGCTGGTGATAATCATTTCAGTGGAACATGTCGAGAGGGCGGCCGCGGCAATCCCTGCTAGAGCGAAACCTCCGATCCATGCACCCAGTCCACGTTCGGCGAGCGCGAAATAATAGTATTCTTGGGCGCCCATGGGTCCTGCAACGAGACGGCCCAAAAGTCCGGTCGGCACTGTTGAGCCGTACACAAACAAGCCGAGCGCGACACAAAGCGGCAGCGACTTCAGTACCGTTTGCTCATCGCGGGCGGTAAGGAATCGCGTGACCAGATGCGGTCCTGAGGGCACTGCGAAAATCCAGATCAACTGTCCCGCCAGAGCCATCCAGCTCCAATGGGGCTGCACCCCAGTAAAGATTTCGGGTGGAAGCTGTTCCAGTAACCTTTGCCAACCCACTTCGGCGCTGCCATCTCCCACGTAAGCAATGCCAGTGGGCACGGCCAGAATCATTCCCAGAAAGAGCACCAGGCACATAAACGTATCGGTCCAGACGACTCCGACCATTCCTCCCCAAAGTGTGTAGCCGATGACGAATAGTGAAGTCACAATGAGGACGAGAGCATACGGAAGATTAAAGACGGAAACCGTAATGGCAGCGAGGCCCGTCAACTGTGCAGCCATGTAAGGAATAAACATCAGGCTCATGAGTGCGCCCACTGCACAGCGGATGGCCACTTTTCGCGAGGAGTAGCGTGTCGCCAGAAAATCGGCAAAGCTGTAGATCTTGTAGCGCCCAGCCAACCGTCGTACCAACACCCCCACAAAACCGATTGCAATAAGAAAACCGATCGAGGTGGTGAAATAAGCGCACCAAAAGGCGTAGCCGATATTTCCGGCCATGTTGGTGCCGCCGAGGAATAGACCGATGGAAACGTTGGCGGCCAGAAAAGAACCGGTCAGAACCGGCCAAGTCATCCGGCGTCCGGCGACGTGAAAGTCAGCTTCCGACTTAATTTGCCTTCCGGCCAGCCAACCCAGAGAGAGCGTGATGGCAAAAAAGCCGAGATAAAGGATGGCCTGCGGTGTCATAGACTGAAAACCCCGCCCTATGGTGGCTACACCCCTGGATTAAGTCAAGGCGGAAGCAGTTGGACCTTCCCCAAACTTGACCCCGCGCAGATCTGTCGCCCGCTGCGAAAGCGATGTCGTGTGACCGCGCTCTCCAAAAGTGCCTACGCGGTGACGGAGTAAGCGCCGCTGTTCATCGCTTCAGGGACCGCTCCTTGTAGCGGCGCCTCTGACAGGACCGGCGCTGCGGATTCTGCGCTGGTCGAGCTGCATTGGTGGGGTCTCTCGGAGGCCTCGGCCCAGAAGCAACCGTTTTAAACGGGTCCTACTTTCCAGTGTTTGAAAGGGATCTTCGGGACACTCGGTGGTTGTCCTATTCTCGCGAAGCGACTCGTTTGGGGGCGGCCGTAGTCGGGGAGATCGAGGCAGCAGCGCGCAGGTGCTGTAGACGCAGCCATTTTCTTCGCAGGATCACCGTGAAAAACCATATGAGGAGCGACGCAAAAACTGTTATCATCCAGATTACGATTTCAAGGCGCAAAATCCAATCGAGATGCCCCCAGGGCAAGTACCAGTATAACCAGTTACGTAAATTCATAAGCCTGTGATTATCATAGGGAAGAACACCGGGTGGCTCAATCAGAAAATACTGGCGCAGCAGTGATTCTGAAATCAACTGAGTTCCCGCTCCAATCATACCGTGAGTCATGTGGCGTACGCTGCTCCTCATAGCGGGCATGGGGCTCTTCACCTTTCTCCTTTTTCACCTCGGGCCGAGTCAGATCTTCTTCCTGGTCCTGGGAATGGGATGGCGTTTCCTGGGTGTATGTTTGATTTTTTCGGTCTATCAGTGGTTTCGCGCCGGTGCCCTTTTCCAATGCCTCTCACAAAACACTCAATTCACCCGTCTACAAATTTTTTGGGTGCGTGTCTCCGGCGAAGCAGCAAATTTTTTAACGTCGACTGGTCCTTTTCTGGCTGAACCGACCAAGGCGTGGCTGCTTACTCGCAGAGGGCTGACAGGCGAGGAGGCGTTTGCTTCGGTACTCACCGAGTACTTGATTTACCTATTTATTTCCGCAGCTCTTTCTATAGTGGGTCTGCGCTATCTTATCGAAAATGTTCCGGTTAACGGTACCATTTACACCGCAGCGGTGATCGTGATCTATGTGGCGGTAATTTTCCTGCTGGTCTCGGCAATGGCAGTCTGGTTTCGCATTCACTTGATTGGCGCAATCATCGAGCGTTTTGCAGTGCTTCCCCTCATCAGGAACCGCTTTCAGGTGAACGTGAGTGCTGTGCATCGCATGGAGGATTTGCTGTTGCTGGTGCTTCGGGATCAGCCCAGAAGATTTTTTGGGGTGGTCTTGATCGATCTGACGGCGCATTTGATTTTGATTGCCGAGATAATGTGGATCCTCCAGGCGCTGGACACGACAGCACTCTTTTATTACGCATTCCTGATTGAGACCTCGACGAAGATTGTATCGATAGCCTTTTTCTTTGTTCCGATGCAAATGGGTGCAACCGAGGGGGCGAATGTGCTGGTTTTTCAAGCGCTGGGACTCTCGGCAGCGGGCGGTTTTACCCTTTCGTTTGTGCGCCGGCTGCGCAGCCTTTTTGTTTCAGGAATTGGAGTGGGCGCCCTGTGGTTTTTGAGCCGAAGAAAGTCACCTGACCCGGACTAATGGGATGGTAAAAAATCCACCAGAGAACTGTTGCGGAGATCAGGGCTAATTCCAAGGTAGCTGTCCTGAATTTGCATTCACGCCAGCATCCAGTGCTTGGTGCGACAATAAGATAAGGAGGCAAAATGACGATCACCATAGCCAGCTTGACCCCTTTGGTTGCAATTTTGTTCGGGATCCTCATCCTGATCTTTCCCAGACTGCTGAATTACCTGATCGCGCTGTACCTGATACTTTCAGGATTGATGGGGCTCGGCCTGGTAGGTTGAGGGACGCAACCGGCGGTACTACTTGATTGCTTCGGCTGGTCCGGGCCTCACTGAACTTGAACTCCGGGAGATTCTCTTTTTGTAAAGTAAGGGATTATCTCTTTTCCGAAAGCCTCGGCGATTTCCATGGGAAGCTTGTAGGAGGAGAAGCCGAGCAAGGCGAAATGGCGGATGCCGAAAGAAAGCGCTGCTTCAATTCGCGGGATGATACGACGTGGCGTGCCCACCAGGGTGTAGTGCTCGCAGAAAGCCTCGAGAACCTCATCAGGAATCCAAGCCGTTGCTTCGATGGCACGATCCCAATCTTCGCAGTGATTCACGTCAGGATAGAGTTCGGGCATGGGCTGGGGCTCGGGAACTGTAATGCCCGCCGCACGCAACGTTTCGGGCGCATGGAGCGCGTAAAAAGCGCAAAGTGGGCGAGCCTGGAGCCGCGCTGCCCTGGCATCCGCGCCCATCTGGCATTGTACGCTGAGAATCAAATCAAGTTCTTGCAACGTACGACCCGCCCGCCCGGCCCCGGCACGGACGTTGGTCAACGCGTACTCCAGGTTCACACGGTCAATGCCGGTGAGCAGGAAAACCCCGTCCGCGAGTTCCCCGGCTAGCTGCAAAGCAAGAGGACCGCTGGCCGCCACGTAGATCGGTACCGGAGATTGTCTTTCCTGTGCGCATTTCATGTGTACCTGGCGCGAGCCGATATGCTGCCATTTTCCTGAGCTCAAGGAGCGGATTTTGAGAATGGTATCCCGCAATATGCTCAGGCGTGCAGGACTCCGTCCCAGGGTCCGGACTGAAGAGTCACCCACTCCCAGGCCCAGAACCGCGCGGCCGTTGGAGAGCTCGTCCAGCGTGACTATGGCACACGCATTGGAAGAAAAATCCCGTATGACCGGCGAAGTAACACAAGGACCCAGGCGGACACGGCTCGTACCCAGAGCCATGGCTGTAAGCGTGACCCAAAGTTCCCGCCACAAAAGTGGGGAGTCGGGAACCCATACTTCATCAAAGCCCAGCTGTTCTGCCCGGCGAGCCGCGCTAACCATCTCACTCACGGGCCGACAGGGCGGCAGCCTCAAGCCAAATTGAATCCTCATGAATATTGAAAAGCAATCAAGAGAACATGTGTTGCGACCTGGAGCAGTCCAGGTGCTGGGTATAGCGGAAAAGGGGCGCCCAGGAATAGAACCAGCCCCTTGCTTCTGTGTTGTTAAATCAAAGGATTACTTTTTCAAGGAACTGAAAAAGTCGCCCAGTGAAAAGCACAATCATACTCTGGGCAGGGGAAACAAACCACAGACGCATAGCGTCCCGGGCCAAACAACACAACCCCCTAAGAGAGCGAAAGAAAATCCGCCCTTTTCCCGAACGGGTGCGAACGTGAGAGACCCTTACTTCAAATGCTGATTGATCAGCTTGGTCATCTCAAACATTGAAACCTGGTTCTTGCCTTTAAAGACCGGTTTCAATTTGGCATCGGCGTTGATCATGCGCCGATTCTTGGCGTCCTGCAGCCGATTCTTCTTGATGTAATCCCAGACCTTCTTGGTGACCTCGGTCCGCGGCAGGGCCTTGGTGCCCACGATCTGGGCGAGGTCCGCACTGGGCTGCATCGCCTTCATGAAAGCCGGATTCGGTTTTCGGGTCGTCTTCTTTTTGGCTGGAGTTTTCTTTTTTGCTGCAGTGGCCTTGGTTGCTTTCTTTTTGGTCGGCATAGATTTTCTTCCTTTCGAAATGCGCCAATTATAAACGCAGTAGGCGACGCTTTATGAAAATTTATTTACGAAAGCGAAAAAATTCGAGAAAGAGAGGTCTCCGGCGGCCTCCCTGAGGTATCGATCTTGTTGAGGGATCTGGGTCAGTCTGAACGGGTCTGGAGGTCCGCCTTGAACCGGCGTGGACGCTCTCGTGCTTCCTTCTGGCTCGCGCGGTCAGCCAACCAGGTCTCTCTGGAGGTCAAGAGAAAGTCTCAGAGGCAAGCGAAGATTGGGGTACTAAAGAGGGCTCCGGTGGATCCGGAGCCCGAAGCCTTACCAGCGTTTGTTTCCGCCGCGAAAACCGCCGCGATCGCCAGAACGGCGATGGCCACCCCCAGAGGGGCGTCCACTTTCCTCGCGCGGGCGCGCAATGTTGACCGTCAGTGCGCGGCCGTCCAGCTCACGACCGTTCAATTCAGCGATCGCCTTTTCACATTCCTCCTGCGTGGACATCTCAACGAAACCGAAGCCCCTGGATTGACCCGTATAGCGATCGGTCACCACAGTTGCGGATTCTACCCGGCCGGCTTCTGTGAAAAGCTGTTCCAGATCCCCACTGGAGGTCTGAAACGATAGATTTCCGACGAAGAGTTTCTTAGACATACATTTCCTTTCAAATTTGCTGGAAGCTTGAAATAGATCGGGCGAAACTGCGCGGTCTAATGCTCACTGAGCAGCCTCCATATTTTTCGCCTGCTCCGAACCAACTGACCGCGTACCTTCGGGGCGGGAAGATCCTGAGAAGACTTCATTCAATTTACAATAGTTTCGACGGCAGGTGCAAGGGACCTATATGCACCCACATGCCTGCACGAGCGGAGGAAGCCTTACAGGATCCACTCCAGCAAGCGGACGGAGCGAACAGCCCTGTTAGCGTCTCGGAGCCCGAGACACTAGTCACCTGGGGTGCCGGAAGGCAAACTGGCGGACTGTTCACCGTTTAAAGTCCGCAGCGAAATCACGGCAATATCGGTATTGCTCACCAGAGTCAGCGTTCCTGAAAGCGATGGACGCGATCCTAGATTGGCAAGGTCTGTAAAAAACTGAGCGCGTTGGCTTCTGGCAGGAAGCGTCAGCGTATTTCGTGACGTGGTGGCGGCGCCGTCTTCGCGAAAAATCGTTGTGATGGTGGCCGCGGCTGCCGTAGGGTTGGCAACGGCAATCGCCGTGTCCAGACCATCCGCGCTCTTGGAAACTTTCAACACGTGACGCGTATCCACCACGGGGGCTTCAATGCCTGCCTCGGTGCGCAGGTTTTGCCCCGTCACTTGAAAGCGCTCTGCAGTAACGGTCGATGAAAGAACATTTGTGTTCGAGAACACCACTGATGATTTGAAGGGATGGGTGGCCGTCGTAGTCAGCAGGGCCCACCCCACCTGGGGAGGCTCCACACCGGCTGGATCCAATTCGAGTTCGGCGCTGGATCTCGCGAACATGTTAAGGGTATGTTGAGAGCCGGTGTTGTTTCCGGCCTTGACGCTGAGCGCGGTCCCATCCTGCTTGAAAAAGTTTACCGTCACCGCCATGGGGTCTCCCGGGTTGTTGACCACCAGTTTTGAGGTGATGCTGAGGGAACCCGATTTTCCAACGCCCAGGTGAGGAATGATCTGGGCGTTGATTAGAAGCATTTTGTTCAAGACTAGAGGATTACTTCCCGTGAAGTTGAGCGTAGCCGTCACATTGTAGGCACCCGAAATCAGGTTGAATACACCCGGCAAAAAATTCATAGTGTAAACACCGGCAGGAATTTCTCCGAGAGCAGCACCTGTGGGGTTCACCGTCAGTGTGCCTGCGGCAAAACTTAACTGCGCAGCCCGTGGCAGGTTAAAAAAACCTTGCGTACTGGTCTGAATCAGCAGTGGAGCTCCCCTTATCAAACTTTCAGTATAAAGTCCGGCCGCTCCAAAGAAACTTTTGACACCGTTATCGGTGAGGGAGTCAAAAAGCTGAGCGGGGAATAGGATGCTGGCTCCTGAAGGCGTAGGCAAAGCTGCGTCCGCTCGAATAGTCGCGGTGAAGGCTCGCCCGGACGTATCAAACTGGACCGTCATGTTTTCAGGAATTTCTGAGACGGCAACTGCTTTGCGAGAAGGAGCAGGATTCGTCGTGCTCAGCGCATCGGAATTGAGACAACCGGCCGTCCAAAGGGTGGGAAACACAAACAGCAGGAACTTGCACAGGCTTAATGTGCGGAACATTCTGGACCTCCTTTTCTTGCCGGATGCGGCAACTGTACTGATTCGTTAGATTATCTGAAGGAAATAGCCTTCCTGTCCACACCATCTGTGGAATGTGGCGGCTCGCCTGAACCCGATTTTTTAATCGCCTCTCGTTGCAAACTGCCGGGTGATGTTATTATCTTGCTGCGGCATTCGAATTTTCCGATTTGCCCTAAGCCGGGCTCAAGCGAGCGAAGCCCGGAGATGGGAGAACTAGATCAAATGAGATTTCGCCAAGTCCGGCGGCACACCTTTAGCGCCGTCGTCCTGTTGCTTCTTATGGGGGCCCTGGGCGCACAGGTGAAGCGGGCTTCTGCCGAGACCTTGACCGTTTATAAGAACCCAACTTGAGGGTGCTGTGTGGGCTGGGCAGCCCACTTGCAGCAAAAAGGTTTTGGTATTAAGACCGTCGAGTCCACCAATGCTGAGCTGGATGCGATCAAGGACAAGTACGGAATTCCGAAAAGTTTTCGGACTTGCCACACCGCGGTGGTTGGTAACTACGCGATTGAGGGCCACGTGCCGGCTGACGTGCTGGCGCGGTTCCTGAAGGAAAAACCGGCGGCGGCGGGTATCGCCGTACCGGGCATGCCCATGGGATCTCCCGGCATGGAGGGCCCCAATCCTCAGACCTACACGGTTTACCTGTTTGACAAGGAAGGTCGCAGCCGCGTCTACAGCATTGTCCAGCCCGAAGGGGCAAAAACTGAAGGGGCAAAAAAGTGACAAGCGAGGCTGCGGGAATCCGGCAGCCTCGAGCATCTTGATGCCTTCAACCTGTCGGCTTGCTGATTTCAACCCCTCCGCCTGAAGTGCCGACCTCCTAACCGAATCCAATGCCGCTGCGATTATGTCTTGGCGGTGTCTCCTCCGACAGGCGGCGGCCGTTTTGGGTTGCTTTGAATTTCTTGCGGCTGCGGTGTGCAGTTGTATTTCACAGTTTTTCAAAATAAACTTACCAACCCTGACGGCTCGCCGCTAGAGCGGCGAGAAACACATCAATATCTATGGTTGTACGACTGCAGCGGGAGCGCCTAAGAGTATCCGGTGGCGCCCTCAGGAGGAATTTATGTACCGATACGTCTGCGTTTCATGGATGATGGCGGCTTCACTGTTTTGCCACGCTTTGGCACAAGCTCCGGCTCCGGCACAGCTTCCCCCCGAAGTTCTCGCCTACGCCGATTTGATTTTATTTAACGGGAAAGTACTAGTTGCAGACGACCAGTTCACAATTGCCCAGGCGGTCGCGGTTCGCGACGGTAAAATTTTGGCGGTGGGCACCGATCAACGGATCCAGGCGATGGCGGGACCTTCTACAAGAAGAATCGACCTGGCCGGCAAAACTCTGGTGCCTGGTTTTTACGATACGCACCTCCATCTGGACGGAGCCTTTGACGCCAACTATGTCGGGCCCGCCATGCGCCACCGCGTCTGGGACGGATCCTATCCCTTGAAAATGACCCGCGCTGAATTCCTGGAGAAGCTGGGAGAGGTCGTGAAAAAGCAGAAACCCGGAGAATGGGTGTTGTCGTTTGCTCCCATTGAATTCATTCCCCTCCTTCGCAAAGAGCTGGATGAAATCGCTCCCAACAATCCGCTTGAGCTGCGCACCGGTGCAGGACCGGGCGAGGAACCGGTATATGCCAACAGCATGGCCATCAAGCTTGCCAAGATGCCGACGGACACTCCAGGTCTTCTGAAGGATGCCAACGGAGAGCCCACAGGAACGCTGATCACCTTTGCGGCAGGCGTCATGGAATACGAAACAATTCCCTACGTGGGTATAGAGGGGCGCCTGAAGCCGTTAAAGCAGGCGATGAAAATTGCAAATTCCCTGGGCATTACGATGATCGCCACTCGCTCCAAACCCATTTCGCTTTCCGCCATCAAGACGCTCTGGGAACAGCACGAGCTTACCACGCGCTGGCGCATCGCTACGGAAATGATCCGACACAGCCCTAACGCAGAAATGATCTTGAAGCGTGTGGGGAATCTGGACGGCCTTGGGGATGACATGTTCAAGCTGTGGGGAATGCAGCCGGGTAACCCCGATGGGAATGATGCTGTGACCTGGATGATGCCGCGCGACAAATTTCTTCATACCCCTCAAGGCGAACGTAAGGACCTGATTGGCGAGATGTACACCGATTCAGGAATCGATTACTGGTTCGATCGTGAAAGCAGCGGGTATGGTCTGGTCATTCTTGCCAACCGCTACGGGTGGAGAACCACCATGATCCATACCGCGGGAGATCGAGCTGCTTCCATGCTGCTCGAAGCTTATGAAAAAGCGCACAAAGAAAATCCCATTACAGGGCGGCGCTTCGCTTTGGACCATGCCCTCATGCTCAACCCTGATCACTTGGAGAAAATGCGCGAGCTGGGTGTCATTCCGAGTGTATACATGGCCAACAGCATCGGTAACGATCCCTCCGAGAAGGTGAGACTTTACGGTCCGGACAAGGTGGCCAACTTTACGCCCGTGAAAAGCATGATCGCAGCTGGGTTAAAACCTGTCGCCGAATCAGATGCCGGTCTGAGAAACGGGGGGAAGTTCACCAATCCTCTTTGGAACATCGAAAAGCTGGTAACGCGTACCGACGAAAAAGGAAAAGTATGGGGACCTCACGAGCGCATTGATCGAAAGGAAGCTCTGTGGATGTACACCAACTGGGCTTCTTACTATTCCGGAGACGAGAAAATCCTGGGTACCCTTGAGCCGGGCAAGCTGGCTGACTTGGTGGTCCTTGAAGGCGACTTCATGGCGGTACCCGAAGAATTCTTGTCAGACTTGCGCGTGGCGATGACGTTTGTCGGGGGGAAGCTGGTCTACGAGCGAGCCGAAAGACTTCCAAACGACAACGTCGAATTTCAGAGGTAAACCCGGCAGGGTCGTCAATTGCCTGACGGGGCAGACTGATCAGATGCGCGACTGGCCAGAGAGGCGAGTACCAACGAGCGCTTAAAGAAAAATACGGGGCGCGACTTCGAAAATGGGCCCCTTGGTATTTCGCCCTCCGCCTCCGAAATTAGTCTTTCGCAGAGAGCAGCTTTCGCATGCGCTGCGCGTGGACAGTGATCGCTTTGGGCAGCCCACGCCCGCCCTGCTTCGCCCTGCCGCCGTCTGTCAGTCCTCGGAAAAAAACCAGCGCAAGAATACCTGTACCTCGGGAAGTTGCAGCGGCTTTCTCAGGACGTCGTTGGCACCCGCAGTGTAAGCCTCACGGCGCAATTCCGGATAGGCAGTCATGGCCACAATGGGCACCCGATGCAGTGCGGGGAGGCTGCGCATCCGGCGTATCGTCTCGATCCCGTCTATACCTGGAAGACGCAGATCCAACAAAATCAAATCAGGCGGCTGCCCCGAAGCAACCTCCAGGGCTTCACAGCCATCTCGCGCCTCCAGCGCAATCAATCCAAATTGTTCGATAATCAGCCGCAGCATGATCCTGTGGTCCGCATCGTCTTCGACCAGCAGAATGGTCTTTTTTTCTGAAGAAGGATTCGCGTTATGCTTAGGCTCGGCTGACGGTGCAGGGAGAGGTATCTTTGACATCTTCGATAAATCAGAACCCTCGATTTTTACGAAGCGAGCAAAAACAGACGACAATTCTCGGAGTGGGGTATGCAGGAGAAGAAATGCAGCAATATGAAAACCCCGGAGGAAACCTTTACTGGCATGAGCCTTACCTCCTTTGAGGGAGGTGTGCAAGCATAGTGCCAGGACCGCCCGCCCGCGGAAAGGTCGTGAATTGCGATAGATCGGCCTGCAACAGCCTTGGCGAGACTTCATAGAATGTCAAAAAAAGTCAGTTATCACTGACATGAAATGTCAACTGTAACCTCCGGCCCTTGTTCCTGATGTCACACATGGGGAGAAGCCCGGATGAAAGGAGCCGTATGCCAATCAAACCCATACCGGATGGATATCATTCGGTGACTCCTTACCTGATCGTACCCGGAGTACGCGGGCTCCTCGATTTTGTAGTCGATGTCTTTGACGCCGTGCTCATCGAGGCTCCAATGACGCGCCCCGACGGAAGCGTGATGCACGCGGAGGTGCGGATTGGAGATTCCATCCTTATGATGGGGGAACCTTCTGGAGATTTTGCTGCCATGCCCGCTTCGCTCTATCTCTACGTAGGTGACGCCGACGCCGTCTACCGTAAGGCGCTGAAGGCGGGTGGCGTGTCATTGATGGAACCGGCCGATCAGTTTTATGGTGATCGCAGCGCGGGCGTCAAGGACCCCGCAGGAAATTGCTGGTGGATTGCCACTCATCGGGAGGATCTTTCACCGCAGGAGATTGCCAGCCGCGCCAAGGCCCTGGCCTCACGCGGAAAGCTTGATTGAAGACTTGAGCGCTCTTTGTTTTGGAGCGTGGCGAGTGGGCACCGCTCTTTTTTGCGGGCGAGACGTACGCCCGCTATGAAACCGATCTTCTGCGACCCCACTCCAAAAGATGCGATCCAAGCGCAGCCGGGTTGGATTCGGCTTGCATACTCCGAAGTGCTCTGCGGAGCCGGGTTATGAAAATCGCCATTATCGGGTTGCCAAATTGTGGCAAGACGACGCTCTTTAACGCGCTCACGGGTGGAACTGCGCAGACTGCCAGCTTCAGCAGCGGCCGCCTGGAACCGAATATAGCCGCCGTCAAGGTTCCTGACCCCAGGTTGGAAGTTCTAAAGGAAATGTACCACCGTAAGAAAGTAGTCCCGGCTGAAGTGCATTATGTCGACGTCGGCGGCTTCGGTGACCGCGCCGCAGCGCGGCGAGGGCTTTCACCGGAGTTACTGGGATATATCGGGACCGCTGATGCTTTTTTGCACGTGGTGCGTGTTTTTGAGGATGCGAATGTGCCCCATCCCCAGGGAAGAATCGACGCGGCTGCCGACGCAGGCGAGTTGGAACAGGAGCTGATTTTTTCCGACCTGCTCACGGTCGAGCGACGGCTCGAGCGGCTGGAAAAAGAAGTCGGAAAGATCACCGGCCAGGAACGCCTGAATCGTATCGTGGAAAAAGAACTGCTGGCACGGCTTCGTCAGGAGCTCGAGCAGGAACGGCCGCTGCGGGACCTTGAAATCACGGCCGCAGAGGAGAAGCTCCTGCGCGGGTTTAACTTCGTTTCTTCAAAGCCGGTTCTGGTGGTGCTCAACATTGGAGAAGATCAGATTCAAAAGCCGCCTTCATTCAAATACCCATACCGCAAGAGCTCGGTCATTTCCTTCAGCGCCCGTCTTGAGGCGGAACTGGCCCGGCTTGCTGCTGAAGAAGCACGAGAATTCATGGATGATCTCGGCATTGTCGAGCCGGCGCGAGAGCGTGTCATTAGAGCTTCGTACGAGTTGCTCGGTTTGATCAGTTTCCTGACCGTGGGTCCGGACGAGGTCCGGGCATGGACGGTGTGCCGGGGAACCACGGCGGCGGACGCAGCAGGGGTGATTCACTCCGACATTCAGCGTGGATTCATCAGGGCTGAGGTGATCTCCTTTGAAAAATTAGTCTCTGCAGGGAGTATGGCGGCAGCAAAAAAACAAGGGTTGCTGCGATTGGAGGGAAAAGAGTACCCGGTGCAGGATGGCGACGTGTGCCACTTTTTGTTTAACGTCTGAGTTCGCAGCCAGTGTGCCGCCCGGATGTCCTGGAGTGATTTACAAAAGCGCCTTGGCGATGACTTGCTTTCTCCTGGGCTCACAAGGTGCCGTGGCACGGTTTTGCTTTGAAGGAGTGTAAAGGTACCGCAGTGACTCCACACATTGAAGAGCGGCTCGCCGCCCGCGCGAAACCTCCAGGGCGGCCCATCATGCGTCAAGATTGGCTGAATCTGCTGTTCCTCCACTGGCCGGTGGATCCGAATCTCGTGCGACCCCTGACTTCTTCTCGTCTCGAGGTGGATACTTTTGAAGGGCTGGCATGGATCGGAATTGTTCCGTTCCTGCTTCGCAACTTAAGATTCCGGGCTGGGCCCCCTCTGCCGTGGGTCAGCTCGCTTCAGGAGCTCAACGTGAGGACCTATGTTCACTACAAGGGTTTTCCTGGCGTTTGGTTTCTATCGCTAAATGCAGATCGAAGGCTCGTCGTATGGGCGGCAAATCTTCTGCTGGGACTTCCTTATCTGCAAGCGGACATTCAGGCAATGTCTTCAGGAGGAGTGGGGAGTTTTTTTCTAAATCTGCGTCCCGGCCGCCTGGCAGCGGGTCGCTTCAACTGCACCTGGCGCACCCTGGACGCCATTCCCCCGGCGGCGCCCCATTCCCTGGAGTTTTTCCTGACCGAGCGTTATTGCCTGTATTCAGTGCATCAGAACCGGCTGCTTCGCATGCGCATCCATCACAGCCCGTTTGTGCTTAAGAACGTCCACCTTGATTCGTTGCAGTCCAACCTTGTGTCGACGCACGGCCTGCCTGAACCGGATCAGTCGCCATTGCTTCATTTCTCGGAATGCGCAGAAGTTTCATTCTGGATGCCTGAAGTCCTGAGCTAACTGAGATGGAAAGCGCAAACCTCCGTCACGCTGCAAAGGCGTACTGAAGCATTCATGCACTTGCAGGAATGCCCGGAGCGGAATCTCTTATTTTCCTGGGTTCGCCGATTCCGGTCCGGGTGGAATTTCTAATTCCTTGGTAACCGGATTAAAGACCGGAGTCCAATCTTCAGCGAGCAGTTCGTCGGGGTTGCCGAACTTGGCGGCCACCTTGCGCACCTCTGGATCGTCGAGCACGATCAGGCGGCCGTTCTTAATCAGATCCACGGTTCGGCCGTCTTTGGTCGTGATAGTGTAAGTGGCAAAAAAAGGATAAACGTGGAAATGATTTATCGGATGTCCCTTTTGAGTGGCCCGGGGAATTGCATCGTAAGCGCCGTGCGCAAAGTGCAGGACCCCGCTTCGCATGCGCGCGTCTGTCCAACTCCATCCTGCGGAACGGGTGATCCCTTTCAGGGCCGGATCATTGATGATGCCGCGGTATTTCGGATGCGTGCCCATGCTGATCTCACACATCCAGGCTGTCCCCGGTTTCGGATAGTAGGGGTACTGGATATGTTTTGTTTCCTCCAGCGCCTTTTGCCAACCCCTTCCAAAGGCGCCTCCTCCCTCGATCCTGGTGATGCGATTGTTCTTGTAATGCACTTTGATCAATGGAATGGGGCCTGCGTCTGAAATCGTTCCTGCCACCACGCCGGTGAAATCGGCTTTATCAATGATCCCCGAGCGAGGATGAACATCGATATGGCCGGAGATCATCGGTACTGCCGAAGCCTCGCGCCGGTAGACATGGTTGCGACTAATGCCGGGGATCTTGATGGTAGGGTGTGTTCCCTCAATGATTTCCCACCACTCGTCATGCCAGGTAAAACTGACGTCGGTGCCCTGCGGGTCGGTGATCCTCACGTTTCGGGCGCTTTTAACAAGGTTCCAGGCTTTGCGTTCAATCAGATCCAGGATCTCATCCGGGTAGGTGACGGCGGGGCTGCCCAGCTTCTCACGGTTCGTGTACTCGAGTCTGGAGCCGTAATAGAGGGCAATCATCCGGTCCCAGTCGTTGAAGGTTTTTCCAAACACAATGTCGTATGCTTTTCTTGCTTCTTCCATCCACAACGGGACACCTGCCACAAAGCTGCGGTTCATGTTCAGGATGAAATCCTCTACGCTTCGAGAAGCGCGGCCGGAATCCTCAACTAAAAGGTCAACGCGACAATTCTTTTCTCGTAAAGCTCTCAGGAAAGCATCGACCACTAGCGGGTCGGTGCGCGTATCGATCACCATGAGTACTTTCTCGCCTCCCTTGATGCTGAGCCCAGGCCACTGCACGCTTCGCTCCGGCCGCGTGATCACGGCGCGGGCTGCGGGCATAAGCTGATCCACTGTAGTGATTCTTGGATTCTGATAAGCCCGTGGGGCGGGCAGGCCCAGTGATTCCCGGGCCGAGGCTTCGCCAGAAGGTCCAGCCAGCGAAAACCCTCCAAGATTCCAGACCCAAAGCAACAAGCCAAACATCCAGATGATGGTTCGATTCATGGCGCGCCTCGAGTGTTTTAAGAATTTAGCAAAGTGTCCTTATCACTGGTCATTTGACAATTGCCCGTACAGCGTGGCCAACTCCCCCAAACAATTATTTGGAAATTTGCAAAAGGGGGGGAGCCAGCTTGAAAAGTAATCAGCCAGCATTAAATCCATTGTATGCTGAACAAGAGGCTCAATTTAAAATGAACGGCAATCCGGCAACCCCAAGGAGGAAAGTGTCTCGCTGAGCGGTCTGCATTTCTCTCAATCCCGCCCGGCCCTGGCCCGCAGTGTCTCGCTCGAAAAATCGTCCTTTGTTCAAACTGGCAGTGGACTTGCTTGTTTTTGATAGAATCTTGGTCTCTGAGAAGCAGGCCGCGGAACAGAAATCAGCCGCGAATCAGAACTGGTTTTGAGCCAGTTGCCGGACCTCGGGACCTTGGCCGAGCTTCTGACGGGAAAAGGGCATTGAGTGGGAAGTGAACATGGCTTATTCTTGCGGCTTCCGGCTCGAAATGCCGGGATGATACAAGGCAGTTGGGATTTATCAAATGAGCGAAATAATAAATCTTTTTAACCTGTTGAACCTGAAATTCGTGGTGTCCTTTCTCAGCATCACTTTAATCGACATCGTGCTGGCAGGAGATAATGCCGTGGTGATTGGCATGGCGGCCATGGGGCTGCCGCCTGAAAACCGCAGGAAAGTTATCCTGGCAGGGGCCGGACTGGCGATCGGCCTGAGGGTGATCACCACCGCCTTTGTTTCCCACCTTCTTCGCGTTCCGCTCCTGAGCGCTGTGGGAGGGGTGCTGGTGGGATGGATTGCCGTAAAGCTGCTTCGCGAGCAGAAGGAACTGGAGGCCGCTCCTGAAAAGGGCGCGCGGAGTATCTGGCATGCCATCTGGATCATTGCCGTGGCCGACTTCGTCATGAGTACTGATAACATCATCGCCATTGGCGGAGCATCCAGAGGCAACTTTGGATTGATACTCTTTGGCCTCGCCTTGAGCATCCCTATCATCATGTTCTGCGCTTCTTGGATTGCGCGCCTGCTGGAAAAGTATCAGTCGCTGGTCTATGCCGGGGCCGGGGTGCTGGCATGGACGGCGGGGATGATGATTGTGGACGACCGGACGGTAAATGGTTTCTTTGACGCCTCGGATGTGCTTTTTGCCCACCTGGGTGTTCCAGCCTTGTTTGTAGTGATGGTGGTTTTCCTCGGAAGACGGCGCTGGCCTCTGGAAGGATAAAGTCCAGGCGCGATCCGAGCAGCACAAGAATGTAATCAGAGGCGCGCACGAAGCGAAGCGGAGTAAGAGCTTGATTTGCGCTCCTGGTTAGGGTGATGAGGAATCGCTTTCCAGCACGATGACGGGCAAGCCCGACAGGAGTCCCTCTTTCAGCGCCAGCCCGGTCACGATGATTTCGCCCGAACTAAGAATCTCCACAATCAAAGTCCCTCGGTAACTCGTACCCGCCAGCGTGGGGAAAAAACGCTGACAAAGTCTGCCACGTGCTGCAAAGCTCCCAAAGGATTGAAGCGAGGATCTAGAGTATGGGCTGTACGGCCAGCGTACCGGCGGCATCCATGTCCGTCCAATACATGCGTTGCAAGTGCCGGAGATCAATGGACTGCACTCGATTCCAGGTGCCATTAGGAGTGGAGCGAACCCAGTAGTGAAAGTAGCCCGCCCAATCGCCTCCCACTATACGATTGCCATCGGATGAGATGGAGAGCTGGCGCAGTTCGGCGTTGCAGTTGCCGCTATTATCCAATCCGCAGGTGGTGGCGGTGTAAGTGATGCTATCGGTAAACACGCGCTGTCGCGTCTGCAGATCGTAGACCGCCATGTACAGGGTGGCTTCGGCGGATTTCCCTCCATAGGCGACGTAACGGCCCCCGGCGGCAAAATCGACGGCGCGGTTCTGTATGGGTGTCGAATCCACATAAATCGGAGTGACCGGTTTGCTGGCGTTGAGGTCGTGAATGGTAAATTTGATGCCGCCTGCTCCGGCAAAACGTACATCGTCGCTGATGGCGACGCCGCGGATTTGTCCGTGTCCGGGGGTGGCCACGCCGAATGCGACCAGATTGGTTCCTTCAAAAACGTAAATTTTTTCGTCGTCGGATCCGGCCACGGTTCTTCCCCCGTCGGGGGGCATGGCCACAGCCCACGACTGGTGCCCAATACTCACCTTCTTGAGAACGTTTCCGTCGGCGTCAAAAAAAGTCAGGTTGCGCTCATTTGCAGTTTCAGGACCCTGGGGACTGACGTAGCCACCAATAGCAATCAGCTTGAGGTCGCGGCTGGCGGCGCCGGCAAAATAGCCGCCGTCATCTGACTTCACCCGTTTGACAAGAACGTAACTGCCCTCAAAGTTTTGCTGGGCGTTAGCTGGCCACAAACGGAATCCAGCCAGAAGCAGAAGCACGGAAAGCCGGTGCCACATGGGTTCCTGGCGATTTTCGATCATTTGATCAAAGCCCGGAAATTGCGTCAATCACAAAATCCCGGCAGCCTGATGCGGAAGGGGCGAAGGGACTTGAAGCATGAGACAGGAGGCAGAGACTGTTGGTGTTTTCTTTATGATGCACGACTGGCGAGACTGTGGGCCGAGAAAATGACGTGCTACACTGGGGGCCTTTCAAAAAGGGAGTTTTCATGTTCGGCAAGTGGATGGTAAAGCGGTTGCCGTTACTGCTTCTTGCGAGTCTCGCTTGCGGCCGGGCCGCCGAGTTCGGAGAATTGACTAACCTGGCGCGCGGAAAAACTGATAAAGTCGACACGCACGGATTTACTGAAATATACGAGCACCTGTTCTTTGCTTTGAGATCCGCTCCCATCAGGATCTGCGAAATTGGAATCGCAGGCGGAGGCTCGCTCCACGTATGGAGTAAATATTTCAACCATGCGACGGTTTTTGGCATTGATATTCATACCCTGGATGAATTGCGCTCCTTGCTGCGCCAGCAGGGGATGACGGAAGAATTCCTTCCCACACAGCCGGAGAGCGAGAGAATTAAAACCTTTGTCGCCGACCAGGCCAACAGAGAGCAGCTCAAGAATTTTATCGCCAAATATGGCGGTGGCTTTGACATTGTGCTGGACGATGGGGGCCACACCATGGAGCAGCAGCAGGTTAGCTTCGGTTTCTTTTTCCGGCATTTAAAGCCGGGCGGGTACTACGTCATCGAGGATGTGCATACATCTCTGACGGACCGTTACGAAGGGTTCGGGGCTCAAAAAAACGAGGGAAACACCACCCTGCGGATGATCAATTCTTTCATTCGGACGGGGCAAATAGAAAGCGCTTACTTGCAGCCCGATGAAGTGCAGTATTTGAACCAGCAGATTGAATATTGCAATTTGTTTTACCGAAACAATAATGCCCGCAGCATTACCTGCATATTCAAAAAAAAGAGTTAGGAGCCTGCGCGGCAGAACAGAGCCACGACCGCGAGGGAGTGACCGTGGAGCCTTTGGCTGCGGGGTCGCTTGCTGACGCGCGCGGCTCCGACACTGTGAAGAGAAGATTACCCAGCAGCAAGAATAATGCGGACTTGCTCCACTTTATGGCTGCTCGACCAGTTCGACGCGACGATTCCTGGCTCTTCCTTTCTCGGTCCGATTGCTGGCGACGGGAGCATAAGGCCCCGCGCCGAAGGCACCGAGGCGTCGGGCGTCTACCCCCATTTTCTCCGTGAGTACCTTTACCACCGCTGCCGCGCGTGCTGCGGAGAGCACAAGATTCGATTCAAGCATGCCCGTCGAGTCGGTATGGCCAACTACCCAAACCTTGAGCGAGGGGTTTGTATTCAGCAGTTTTTGAATCTCGCTGAGCGCAGGTTGTGACTCTTGCTTGAGATCTGATTTGCCCGAGTCGAAGTAGATTCCAGGAACTTCGACGTGGCCCATGGCTGCGATACCCTCTTTAAATACCGAGGCGTCGGCAACCACGTCCTGTTGCATCATCTCGCGTTCCACAATGTAGAGGGTGTAGTTGTAACCCTCATTACTGGGATCGACGTGCACCCAAAACTCCTTGCCATCCTTAGTGACTAAGAGGGTCGTCTCCTCCCAATTGCGAGACGTCCCTTGTCTGTTTCCTCTTGGTCGAGGGTGTTTTCAGTGCTAGAGTCACAACACTCTTAGGGACACATAATCAACGGAGTGAACCGCCCCGGGTTTCCTGGAGACTGTTTTAGTTGACTCCCGCCACCATGGCGAAAGCTGCTTGATTCCGTTAGTACTTCTGCTCGTACTCGACGGGCGGGATATACCCGATCGGCTCCAACAGTCTCTGTTCGTTATACCAGGAGACCCAATCCAACGTCGCAAATTCGACGTCTTCGAGTCCTCGCCAGGGTCCCCGTTGTCGA
>JACQSY010000044.1 GCA_016211085.1 Acidobacteriota bacterium
CGCTCGTCTCCACTTCGCGGCGGGGCTACCAGCCCGATTCCTTCTCCCTCAATTTGCGTCTTCCTCACTCCCTTTCTCCTGCCCACCCTCCTACTGTAATTTACGGGGAGGCAGGTGTCTCACTATTGTTGGCACAGAGGGAGCGCTTACTCCGCTGGCGCTCCGTGCCTCTGATTCAGCCAGAAGTTAAGCAATGCAGTTGCAGGCACGTCTTTGAGGGACACGAGTGCCAACGAATGCTTCCAAGTATGTCCTTCCTACACCTGAGACGCGTCGATCACTTCCAGCGAAGATGCTCCCTGTTTTTCGGCTACCAGAATCAAACTGCGTCCCAAAAGCATGTCAGGACTGTTCATCACATCCCGTATTTCGCGATTGGCCTTCCTCTGCCGTGTGTCCCCTTCTTTCCTCATGGTCCGGATGCTGTAAAGACGCAGCAGCGGATAAAAAAGCAAAAAGGGCCAGCATGACCTTCGCCATAGGTCAGTGGTTGCCTTGCGAATTTGAAACCCTGAAGAATGGAGTGCGTATCGCAGCTGATAATAAGTAAGCGGGCTGATATGATCGAACACGGGTAAATGCGTAAATTCGTCGAGCGGCCGCGGACACAAGGAGTAAAAGCCGGAGAAGAAGAACTTCAAGCGGGACGCCAGGTTCAGGATGTTGGGAGTGGAAAGTATCAGCAAGCCATGTTGACGCAGGATGCGGTGACACTCACGTATGAATACAAAAGGCGATTGCAAATGTTCGATTCCTTCCAGGCAGACCACATAGTCGAAGGTCTCTGACTCAACGGGGATCTCCCGGTTCATATCTGCGTGCAGGCATGGAATCCCTTCCGCCTTGAAGAATGCAGGGTCGATGTCAGCGGCGGTTACTTCAAAGCCAAGAGGCCTCAGGACGTGCGAGATTGCGCCCTCTCCGGCCGGAATATCCAGCAATCGCCCGCGGGGAAGCGACTCCACGAGGTCCACAATCCTAAAGAACGTTCTTTCATGTGCGATGATCTGAAATTGGGGCGGCTTAAGGCGCTTCATCAGCAGTTCTGCCATCTATAGCCAATATCGCTTCTCGCAGGCGAAAGAGCTATTCTCTTGAGTAGCCAAAAGTCGGGAAAATGCTCCTGCACCAGGAAAGTTCTTCAAGACCAGCTCTAATCCCGCAAACCTCGCTTAATGAGCCAACAATGGTAGAACATGTAAGCGACGATGCACAGGGGTAACAGGATTAAAACCAGGAAAGTTTCAATCGAAAGACCGAGGATCATGCTTCCTCCGGAAAGAATTTTGCAAGGGACCTTTTCGGTGCTGAAGAGCTGAAGAAGCCGGCCAGCAGCATCAGCGCGCCGCTGGCAACCAAACCTGGAATGATCGGATGGATGGCCCGCGCCCAGGGATAACCCGACATCAAAGCCACCATCCATCCGGCGGAACACACAAATCCTCCCACTGAAGAACTGATGGCAGCCTCTTTGCCGACCTTCTTTGAAGTAAGCCCAACAAAAAGAGGGAAGAAAAAAGTGGAGCCCAGGATTGCCAGGGCATAGGAAACAATTTGCAAAATCAGCGCCCAATCAGGCAGTGCCCCCAAAAAAGCAATCAATCCGACTACGGCAATCGTGCAGCGTGAGACCCGCAGATAATATTTTTCATCTTTAAGGATTCCTCGGGGTTCATGAATGGAACGTCTCAGAAAATCATGAGATAAAGCAGCGCCGCTGAGAAGGAGCAGGGAATCGCTGGTGGACATGGCTGCGCTGGCTATTCCAGTCAGCGCGAAGGCTGCGAGCAAGGGTGTGATGGCTTTGGTTACCAATGCCGTAAAAGCGGCATCGGGAGTGGAGATCTCGTCCCACACCAGAATACGAGCTGCCCCGCCAAGATAAAAATTTCCGTAAAGCAAGAAGATCATCACCATCAAGATCGTCCAGGGCAGGGAATAGCGGGCAATCTTGTCATCACGGGCTGCAAACATCTTGGTTATTAACTCCATGCGTGTAGCATAAGCCACGAACCAGACGACGTACCAGGAGAGCGTGTAGGTAGGGGTCCAGCCCAGACCCACCAGCGAAGTCCATCCGGGTGAGAGTTCGTTAGCCCGGATCATCACATCAGACCAGCCTCCCACCAAGCGGTAGACGGCCGGAGCCAGTACGAACAAACCAGTCCACATAAAAATAGCCTGTGCCACGTTGGTCCAGACGACAGCCATGAGTCCACCCATGACGACATACACTACGAAAACCAGAACGCCAATCACCATCCCCCAAAAAAAAGGAACCCCCAACAAGGTTTCCAACACGAATCCCATGCCCCGAATCTGTGCCATCAAGTAAATGATGCTCGAGACTGCGACCACCAGGGCACTCCATGCTCGTAAAAAGCGGCTGTCGAAACGGTCTCCCATATAATCCGGTAATGTGAATCCACGCGACCGCCGCAGCTTTTTGGCAAAAAAGAAAAGAATGCAGGCGGTTCCGGCTGCAAAAGACAAAAATGGAATGGACCCAGCTCCAAACTGCCCTATCACTGCAATGCCGCTGAGAATGGAACCGCCGTGCATGATCGAGGCCATGTTGGAAAGCACCATGACCGGAAGTCCAAATCGTCTGCCTCCCACCCAAAAGTCTTCTGAAGTCCTCTGAAAGCGTGCTGAGATGAAACCAATCAAGAGGATCACGATCAGGTAGAGGCTGAAGATAATGATCCCTGCCGAGTCGTATGACTGCATATTCAGTTCCCGTTTCGGCTATACCTTTTCATATTGAGCCGTGGTGTACAAAAGCGAGAACTCGGGTAGGGCTGCCACTGCCTTTGACAATCTTTAAGGGACACGCCACCAGGAACGCGCCGATCGCGGGAAGGGCTGTCAAGTTACAGAGGCTGGCCAACCCGAACCTCCCGGCGCCAAGCACTGTAGCGTGATTGGGAAAGGGAGGCTTAAATCGAAACGCCTGCCCGGGGTCGATGCCTACGGTTTCCACACCAATGCCCAGGATGTCTCTTTCATATATGAGAAAATGACACGCTTCCTGATCAAAGCCCGGGCTGTGAGGCCCATCGTCATCTGCGTTCAGAAAATCGGCGGCTTCCGTTCTCCGGCTCCATTCGGTGCGCATCAATATCCAGGAACGCTGTGGAATCTTTCCGTGCTCCTGTTCCCACTGCAGAATTCGCTCCCGGGTGAGCAGGTAGTCATCGTCTCGAGACGATTCCGTTACCGCGTCGATCACGCACGCCATCCCTACCAGGTTCTGGACCAGCAGTGTGTCGCAACTGTTGTGTGGCAAATCGCGACCGGTAATCCAATGAATGGGAGCGTCAAAATGGGTTCCTGTATGTTCCCCCATTCTGATTTCACTCCAATACCAATCGGGTCCTCTTTCATCATATTGAGCGATCACTTTCCTTGAGAAGGGCGGGGCATCCGCGAAGGGTGGAGGAAGCGAGATGACGGGCGTAACCGGGCTTAAAGGCTTGGTCAAATCAATCAACTTAATGCGACCCGAACGGATTTCGCGAACCAACTCATTAATGACCTCGGACAATGCTCCTCCCTGATTAACTTATTAATTAACACAATTATATAGGTCTAATGAATGCGAGCAGCACCGGCTCATTAAAAGGAAGACGGCTAAGTACCCCAATTCAGTGCGCCGTGAAAGGCGCTGATCTCTAGTGGGTGCAAAACCC
>JACQSY010000043.1 GCA_016211085.1 Acidobacteriota bacterium
CTTCTACACCGGAGGCTTCGGTGATGTTGTTACCTCCATCACCGCTCCCGTTGCTACCGGCTGGAGCGATAGTTGCCGGGTGGGTTTTGCACCCACTAGAGATCAGCGCCTTTCACGGCGCACTGAATTGGGGTACTTAGTGTTGATGCCGCGCCGACATGGGCTGGCTGAGAATGAAAATGTTAAAAAGCGTAAAGCCAAGGGAAAGGAGCACCATGGGCAGAATGACGCGCAGTGCAGTGCGCCGGTCAGCGGAAAGCGACAGCGCCATACGGTATCCCAGGTAAACGGAAGCCAGATAGAAAGTCGTAAGCACCGTCATTTGAAGCAACCACATTCCCGAATCAGAAATGGGGATGACCGTGTTCCAGTTGGGTGTTCCCAGGTTGAGGGGGGTGTATTTGGCAACAGTGCGCTGCAATACGGGGACAATGCCCGCGCCTTCCTTGAGCAGGTGCAACAGGTTATGGGCAAGGTGCAACGCGATTCCCACCGGGATGAACATGTAAGCATAAGTTCGGAACGTCTGGGAGAGCTTTAAAGGAGAACGCCCCCACCTTTGTGAGACAAATGAGATGCCCAGGAGCAGAAGCGGGGCCAGGATCGCGCTGGCCACAACGTAAACCAGCGTAAAGGTCATCTGCTCCACAGAGACATGATCTTCAATGCCAAGAAGAGACCAGGGCACCCAATGCGCGATGCTGTCCATCCACTGATGCCACGGCTCAATCATGTGACCCGTGACGACGATGGTGAGTCCCACCAGTGCAATCGCCAGAAAAGCTTCATCGAGGAAATGCCGGGAACTCTTCCAAATGTCTCGTCCAAATGGCCGGAGCTGAAGAGCGATGTTGTCGTAGGGACACGTCTTTACGCAGTCGCCGCACAGCATGCAGTAGTTGTTCCGATCCATGGTGGAGGGAAATAGCATCATGGGGCACCCTCCAGTCACACCGTTGCCCTTATAGCACTCCTTGCCCAAGCACCTGCGGCAGACCTCCCGGTCCTTGACTCTCAGGGCGATGCCCGAAAACATGGAGTAGATCCCAATTAACCCTCCAATAGGGCAGATGGAACGGCAGAAGGTGGCGCGTTCAAAAAAGAATCCAATGGCAAAAGCAGCGAGAGACACAATGATAACCAAAAGCGCCGTGTAGAGAGGGCTGGAGACGATTCCCCAGAAATTCTCAGCCCAGGTGATGAAAAAGAAGGAAGCGTTGGCAATCCAGATATTGCGGATGGCCTGGGGCAGTTTGCGAGTGGGATTAAAAACCCGGCTAGTCCAGATGGTCAGGGCTCCAAATGGACACATGGCGCACCAGACTTTGCCAGCGAACACAAAAGCAAAGATGATGGCAGCCCACCAGATGGTCCAGGTCAGCTTGGTGGCTAAATTACGCCCTCCCACCGGCGTGTCCCAGATCCCCAGATAGATGACCAGTGCAAATATCAACAGATTGGGAATCCACAGCACGGTTTGAAAATGTTTCCATTTGAAGAAGCGGTATAAGGGTTTCCAGCGGAACAGGTCGCTGGGAGGAGCAGTATCAGCCCAGCGCTGGTGCGTGTGAAGCAGGATCAAAGTCAGTGCGGTGACCCCGATCAATGCGAGTGCCATGTAAAGCAACGGAAGGGGTTGGAACTCGCGGGTCACGCCGTGGCCTCCATGGCCATCCGGTTCCGCCTCCCCTTTTCCATCCAACATGAGATGCAGAGACTCGCCCATGAAATGCAAGGAGAGTTGATAGGGAGACGTCCGAGAGGGAAGAACGGTGGTCACAAAGGTGCCGGGGCGTGACTCCTGAAACTTCAACGTCAAGGCGCCGGAGTCTGCGCCTCCTTCATGCATGGCGTGGTGGTCATGGGCGCTGGGCTCGCCGCTCGGGGGGATCTCTTCTGACGAAAAAGAAAGCTGTCCGCTTAAATCTCCCTTGAGCAGCGAAGGGTCACCTTGTACGAAAACCGTCAGGACTGCGGGATTGCCCGCACGTAAATGGGGGTAAAACGAAGCCCGGGCGGGATAAGACGGAGAACTGCTGTTCAGGGATACTGTGATCTCGGAAGCGTCTACGGGGTCGACCGCCAGCAGCTCGTTGTGAGCTTCAGTTCCCGGGTATTGAAGCCGCCACAAGGTGTGGCGCGTCCAGTCCGACAGAAAAGGATGAAACAGCAATGCGATCAGCAGAACGAAGACGGCGGCCAACAGCCATCCAAAAAAACGAGAACTCTGGTCTGGAGGAGAGCGCCGGCGCGTCTGAACGATCACAAACACGGCGATGATTGCCAGCAGCACCCAGTACACTGAACGGATCCAGTTGAAAGGGTCTTCTTGGATGCTCAACCGGAATTCCGAGTGTTCCGTAGAACCGTCTTCGGAGTGGAGGAAAGCGCTCAGCAGGTAGTCTCCTGGGGCTAAGAAGCGGTGAGAAAACGAGTAGACACCCGGCTGCTCTTCGCTGGAAGTCAACAGGAGCGGCCCGGCCAGCAGCAGGCTTCCGTCAGCTGATCGCAGCTGTACAGAGACCGCTCCTGTGGCCGGCATGGTGCCTCCAAGCAGCGGATCTACGCTGTCCAGGACCTGTGTGGCACGGACAGTGAAATGGAGCGGCTGACTGGATGCAAGCAGCAGCGGCTGCTCCAGTGTGAGCTGGGTGGTGGCAGTCGCCGGAACCGTAAAGATGATCACGTTTACCAGCAGGATGAACGAGAGCGTGAAGATTCGCATAACCAATTTGCTCCTGGGGCGAGAATGCAATTCCATTTCCAATTATCCCGGGAAACGGCTTGGTCTCGAACCCAATGGGTTATAGTGTTGATTTTCCACTGCAGAAGACCGCATCCCTTTTCAAACGCCGAGAGTTTTGCAGCATGCCACAGGGGTTCAAGAGGGCGAGGTGGGTCAGGAGACGCGGTCGCGCATTTGCGAACGAGGGTACGGAGTGAGAATACTGATCAGCTACTTTGGTTACACGGGGGAAAATTCCACCGTAGCAATGCTCGCACGGTCTGTTGCGGAGGATCTGGGGCGCGATCAAGAGGTCGTCATCAGCGCGATTGAGCCGCAGCGCCCTCGCAGCTATTGGAACTGGCTGGTGCGCTCTTTTCTTCCGGGCTCTCGGGTCTCCATCAAGCCCGTCGTGAGCGACCTGGCTCCGTATGATGTGGTCTGTCTGGGACTCCCTAAATGGACGTTTTCGTGTCCTCCCGTCAATGAGTACCTTCATCGAATTCAAAATGCGCGGGGCAGGCGTTTTTGCGTGTTTCTCTCCTATGGTGGCTGGGATGAAGAGCGCTATTTGAAAGCGCTGATAAGAGCTGTGGATCGTAAAGGCGGGACGGTGATTGCAACGCTGGCGATGAAGCGTTCCAGGTTGCTGAGCGGAGATTTTGGAGAGGATGTGGCGCGGTTTTGCCGGACCATCAGGAGCCGGAACGAAATTTAAATGTAGAGGAAAGCGCCTCCAACTTCTTCAGCAACTGCCGGCAGTAAGCTCGTTTTTCCAGATCAGCGTTTTGATAAAGCAAGAGCAATTCCACGTCGTCTCCGCCGGAGAGATACTCCTCGATCATGGGGAAGACGTCTTGATCTTCCGTATGGATATGGCTTCGCAGTAGCTGCGCGTAGTGGCGGGCTTCTCCGGCAAATCCAGCAGCATCGTTATCGCCAAGGTGTTGCGCCATGGCACGAATGTGTGCCCGGCCTTCCTCGTGCTCTCCCTCCAGCACTTCAAGAGGACCGCCGAATCTCGACATACCTTTTTCCGCCGCCCGCTCAAACAATACGGATTCCTCCTTGTTGTGGTGGAAGGCGTCCGCATAGGAACGCAGGAAATCAAGGATGAATTCAGCTTCAGGGATGGGAAGGGTTCCTTGCTTTTCAGCGCGGTCCGCCATTCGCACCAAAACGTCGAGCGCCTTTTCGATGTTGCGATGTTCCATTTTCAAAAGCTCGATGTTTTCCATGGGAACGTTAGTTCTCAAAGGGATCGAGGTTAATGTCCGGGAGAAACACACCCAGGTCCAACTCCAGGTTAAGGCGCGGGGAAGGGCGAAAGCCGCAGGTCTGAAGCAAGCCCAGGAGATCCCACTGGTCCCAATCGACCAACGTGTAGATTTTCTGCACCTCGAGCGCTTTCATGTTGCGCGCAAAAGCTTCGAACAAATAGCGGGCAACACCCTGGCGGCGATAGGCTTCCGCCACCCCCATGGTGTCAATGGAAGCAAAAGATTCAGGGATGCCGTATTCGCCATAGTAGATATAACCCATGAGAAAGCCGACGATCTCACTGTCGACCAGCGCCACCAGAGAAGTGTTGATTTGATCCCTGTAGCCCAGGTGCGACAGCTTTCGCTCGTAATACTTTCGGTGGTCGCTTCCGGTAATCTTGCGGTCGAGCCGGACCACCTGTTCCAGATCCTCACGGGAAAAGACGCGCACCTGCGGCCGGGCCAGGGGTTGCTTTAGGGATTCTTTCATAGGGACCTCACGCGGCAAGTTGTTCATGACGGAACCCGGCCCAGAGGGCGGCGCCAATTGCACCGGCCAGTACCGAATCGAGATGGGTGAGCACATCCATTTGCTTGGATTCCTCGCCCAGCTTTTCACGTACGGCCTGGACCAACCCGACGTCGTTGGCCAGGCCCCCGGTGACCACCAGCGGACCTTCGGCCTTGATATAGCGCAGCAACCGGACCAGACGATTTGCGATCGCCATATGAATTCCTTTCAGAATATCCGGAGTGGAGACGCCTCGTGACACCATGTTGATCACGTCGGTCTCGGCGAGGACGGCACAGATGGTCGAGACCACTTCTGGTTTTTGTGCCTGAAGAGACAGAGGACCAACCTCGTCCAGCCCTACGCCCAGATAACGGGCGATATTCTCCAGAAATTGTCCAGACCCGGAAGCGCATTGACCCGTCATTTCGTACTGCAGAACACGCGAGCGATCGTCGACGCGCATGGCCCGAGCGTGCAGTGCGCCCACGTCAAGGACGGAACGTACCTCCGGATAAAGAAACTTTGCGCCCCGGGCGTGTGTGGTCATGCCGTAAAAATGGCCGCGCCGGAAGGGAACAAGATCCCCTTCTCCTGTAGAAGCCACGTAGGCAATATCGTTTTCCTTGAGACCCGTGGCATCCAGCGCATGATAGTAGCACTCCTCTACCACGCGCGCGGGATCACGACGGCGAATGCGTTCCATGTGCCGGTGCAGGATCTCCCCGGTTCCTTCGCGGTATGCCATCACGACGGTTTTTACTGAGCTGACTCCGGGATCGATACCGATGGTTTTAATGGACATGCTCACGCTGCCTTTCGATCAGAGGAGGCCCTTCGCGCATACAGGGCGGCCCCCACAGCCCCGGTATATATCGAGTCCGGGTGAATGTTTAGTTTGCGCTCACCATAATTTTCCGCAATCAACTGGCTGAGTGCCTTCACAGCGGCGCTGTTCTTCGCCACTCCGCCTGTAAAGGTAAATTCATTGAAAACTCCGCCTGAGCGGGAAAGGAGTGACATGGCTCGCAGGGTGATGGCGCGATGGAGTCCAGCCAGGATGTCCTCGCGGCTGTCTCCCAGGCTCAATCGGTCCCTCAGTTCGGCCCCTGCGAAGACCGTGCAAGTGGAAGTGATGCGTACGGAACGTCGCGACTGCATTGCCAGCGGGCCCAGCTCGTGCAGACCAATGTTCAGTTCGTCGGCAATGTAGCCAAGGTAGCGGCCGCAGCCGGCCGCGCAGCGATCGTTCATTTGAAAACTGGTGACCACTCCCTCGTCGTCAACCTGAATCGCCTTGGTGTCCTGTCCTCCAATGTCCAGCACGGTTCGGGTCGCAGGGAAAAAATAATGCGCCCCCAGCCCATGGCAAAGAATCTCGGAGCGAATTTGCTCTTTGGGAAACGGCAGCCTTTGTCGCCCATAGCCGGTTCCCACGCACGCAAGAACTTCAAGAGGCCGTTCCAGTACCCGGCTGGCCACTGTCTGAAGCAGGGACGCATGCTGCGGAAAATGAGCTGCGGTACGATTTCGAGCGGCGCCAAGCGCGCTTTCGAAAGTAAATCCGACCGAGCGGTTTTCCTCCTTGAGGATGGAACGGTCGTAAATGTTCAGGAGGAAATCATAGGGAAGAGTGCGGGTGGAATGTTTTTCGGCAAGCGCCATATATTGTGAGCCGATGATGTCCCGGAAGAATCTGCTGCGGTCTGCTTGATGCAGGTCGAAATCGCGGACCGCTTCTTCCCGGCACTCCGTGAAAATGGCATCCAGAGCAGAGCGGGCGCTTGACAGCAAGTGCAGTGCGGAAGAGTTTTCCAGAGCCTCCAGACAGGTCTCGTGCAGGCGGTTTACGCGAAACAGGTGCTGTTCCAGACGGAAATCACTCTCCAGCTGCTGGAACAACTGCTCGCAGCCTGGAGCACCCGATTCTGATTTTTCCAGCTCACGACGCAGATAGTAAAAACGTGCATTGACCAGGGCTTCTTCCTGCGCCAGCGAAGCGGCCACTTCGTAATTGCTGCGCGTGTTGGTGAGACCGCGGCCTACAATCTGCTCGTCTTCGTCAAGGACCACCGCCTTGGAGGTGGTGGAGCCCAGATCGATTCCCAGGTAAAAGCCCATCAGTGCACCTTCCCCTTTCGCTTCTGTTCAATCATTTGAAGATACGATTCCAATCGTGTCTTGATGTTGGCCGCTGAAAAATAGCGGGGGTCCACCAAATCGGACTCGATGAATCCTCCCGGTTTTCCGGTGCGTTTTTCCAGTTCTCGCAGCATGAGCAGCTCTCCGGCAGCAAATGAGTTGCAGCTCTTGATGGAATTTACGAGGAAACCATCGGCCTGATACTCGTCGATGTACCGTTGCAGAAGGTTCACGCGGCTGGGAAGATTCAAATTGGTATAACAACCCATGCAGTAATCGGCCAGGGTCCCCAGCGGGTCGTCCGGGTTATGTCGAAAGCCGGTATCATAAACGCCGCCCACTTTGGTATAGGTGGAGGCCACGATTACTGCGCCTTCGTCGTAGAACATCTTCCAGAAATCGCGGAAGCTGGTCCAGTTGGGCGGGCCTTCCACAACCAGGCGATAGCGTTCCTCGGCCATTTCTCCGTCAGGCGTCACAGGTCCCAGTCCGTGGGCGGCACGCTCTTCAATTTCACGCCGCAGTTCCGCGTAGTAGTCCACGCATTCCTGCGTGCCCCGAAATGCAGTGAAGATCGGGCCGATGTAATAAACGCCTCCAAAATAGGCGTCAATGGGGGAAGGCCTAAGCCGCGCCGACTGCAGGACGGCCACCAGGTCCTCTTCGGCCTGCGCAGAGAGGCGCAGCATGCTGCGCAATCGCTCCTCGTCAAATTTCTTCCCGGAGATGGATTCGAGTTGAGGAATGATCTCATCGCGCAGCTGGCGGACCATGTAATCCCTCATGTTCTGGGTGATGGTGCCGTCTCCCTGGTAGGGAGTGTGCAGAAGGGCAACAGGCGCTCCATAGTGGCAGGCCAGGTTCTCAAACCATTTCAAGAAAGTAAAACAGCCGGTGTAGGACAAGAAGAGCAGGTCCGGCTCAGGGATGCGCTCCCCAGTGGGCCCCTTGTTGCCCTCGAGAAGCATGCCGATATCGCATTTTACGTAGGTGCAGACGTCTTCCGAGTGTCCGATTTTCTCGGCGGTCTGGATGTAGCGGGCGGAGACTTTTCGCATTCCGTTTTGCAGGGCGTTGATCTCGGGGTAAACAGGGACCAGATCGAAGGTGAGAAATAGCTCGGTCAGATTGCCCGGCACAAAGCTGTACACTACCTTTTTCCCTTCCTCATGCGCGAAGGAAACGCGGCGATAGTATTCCGACAGCATGTTCTTCTGGCGGAGCATGCTGTCATCTTTCTTAACGTTGTGGGTATGCGTTGCTGGATTGGACATCAGTGCATCTCCTTCGCTGCCTGAACGCTCCACAGCTTGATGGAGTCGGAAAAAGTTCCGAGCTGCTCACGGATATTTTGAAATTGACCGGTGTTCTCGGCGTATTTGAATGCAGTGTAGGCGATACCGCCATTGTCCAGCGTGCTCATGTATATGGGCTGATCCAGCAGGGCGGGATCGCAGAAGCTGGGAGCGCAGAAAACCACGCCGTCTGCCTTGACTTGGGCCACTCGCTGTAAAAGAAGGTCCCGTTTGGGCTGGTTTCCTTCGTATTTGGAGGAGTGAAAAGTGCTTGCGTTCAGATAGGCATTGCACACGCGTTGAACGGGGTCAGCGCCGGCCCCAATCCCCCGAGTCAGCCAGCGGCTGACAAGAACAAAGTCGTCATCCACGATGTAACAACCTGCTTTTTCGAGAGTGCGTATCAGGCCGAGAGGCGGTTGTTCACAAAATGAACCCACTAGAAGCACGCGTATGTTGTCCATCACCCGGAAGGTGCGGCGGGGAGCCAACTCCAGATATCCTTCCAGAAGCTGGTTGTGCTCCTCGACCGGAACAACGTTTCCCGCCCTCAGCAGCAGATACGATTCGATGGTGGGAACCAGCCAGGGTTGATCGCTGCGCAACCGGTAAAGTTGTTCCACCAGCGTGCGATTGCGGTCATAAAGTTCAATAGAGCGATTGACACCTTCATCAGTGGGACGGCGTCCGGTCAACGCCTCCAGGTCCGCCATCAGCAAGTCCATTTCGCGCCGGTAGTAGGCCCCCCCAATGGAAGGGTTGAAGTTCTGGGGCAGGTCGACGTATCGGCAAAGCCGGTCGGGAAACAGCAGCTTCCACATCCCTGAGAAGTTGCGGATCACGTCACAAACTGAGGGACACAGCAGCCCATCCAGGCAGTCCAGGCGTTGGGAAAGGGCCATCTCAATCGTGCTGCGCGGTATGTGGCAAATATAAGATTGATAGTAAGCGTCTCCCTTGATGATTTCGACCTGATCTCCACCTCCCATCAGCCCTACCGGCAGCACGCCGCCTGCATAGATCAGTTCGCGAGCCACGTAGACCGGCATGAAGCCCAGCGCTCTTCGCCCGGGCTGAGCCGCTTTCCAGCGTTGCACGCACTGCAGATCCACGTCCTCATAAAGCGATTCGCAATAACCAATAATCTCCTCCAACTGTCCCGTGCTGTCTTGCAGGCTCATGGCTCCTCCCGAAGAGATGGATGTCCTGAACGAACGTTCGAACTAGCTTGCAAATCCCTGGCCAACTTGTCCCTTGAACGTAAGTGGCTGTCTTTGGCGGGCCACGAACGAAAAGTGGTTGCCGCCGCCGGTGTTTTTCCACCCAGCCTTGGGCGAAATGGCGCACGTGAGGGGAAGTTTAGGCTCGCACAAAGGCAGCCCCTGAAGCACTGGCCCAAAACTGTTAAAGCCCGAAGCAATACGGGTCGGGTGCCGGAGCGATGTGGCGGAAATCCCGGCGCCAGGTTTGGCTTTGGGCAAGACGGCACGGCGATTGCTTTTTGTGTACGGAAAAATATCTTCAGTAGAGGAGAGTTAGATGCAGAACGGACTCAAAGCCATTGACTTCATGTACTACGTGGCCACGCCGGAATTCATTGGCAAGTGGAACGAAGCAAAAAAGGGAGAGCTGATTTGCCGGATGGAGCGTGCCATCGGAGGGCTGCCTCAGTTCGAAAGCATTGAGGCCATGCTGGGCCAAATGGACGACGCGGGGGTGGAGAAGGTCTTCATCACCCAAACCAAGATGTGGTCGTACTGGAACAAGTGGATGTACATGGACACTTCACTGGAGGAGGTCACACAGTACACGCTTCAGTATCCGGACCGCTTTGAGGGATTGGCCGGATACAACCCCTTTCGAATTAAAGAATCACTTCGTGAAATTGAAAGGGGCGTCAAGGAGTACGGGTTTAAAGGAGTCTACATGCACATCTACGGCTTTGACATCCCTCTTCATGATGCGCGCATGTACCCCTTGTACGCCAAATGTGTCGAGTTGGACGTTCCGGTTTCCATGCAGGTGGGTCACGTTCTGGAGGCCATGCCCAGCGAGCACGCGCGTCCCATTTATCTGGACCGCATTGCCTGCGACTTTCCCGAGTTGAAAATTGTAGGGGCACACACTGGGTGGCCCTGGGTCGAGGAATTGATATCAGTCTGTTACAAGTGGGACAACATTTATTTGGGGATTGATGCCTGGCTCCCCAAGTACCTGAAGCCGGAAATCATTCAATATATTGACAGCCGCATGGGGCAGGACCGTTGCTTGTGGGGAACCAACGGGCTGCCGTGGAAAAAAAGCCTGGAACAGGTCGGAGAGCTGGGACTGAGGGAAGATTCAAAAAGGAAGCTGCTGCGTGACAACGCAGTCCAGCTTTTCAAACTTTAACCAAGAGAGCCGCTGGTTACGGACTTCTTTGAGGCGTCAGTTTCTCAACCCAGTCCAGGCGGCAGTGGACGATCGGAAGAGGCAATGGATTTTGCTCTGACTGAGCAGCAGCAGCAGTGGCGGCACAAGGCGCGTGACTTTGCAACCCAGGAAGTCGCTCCCATTGTGCGGGAAATGGACGAAAAGGGATTTATTCCGCCTGCCTTGATCCTTCGCATGGGCGAACTGGGATTCACAGGCGGACCGCTGCCGAAGGAATACGGTGGCTGCGGGATGGATTACGTGAGCATGGCGCTGGTCTATGAGGAGATCGGCCGCGTCTGTTCGTCAGTGCGTGGATTTCTTGCAGTGCACGTGGGTCTGCATGCGATGTGCATTCGTGATTGGGGAACCGCGGAACAAAAGCGCCGCTGGCTGCCCGAACTGGCCGGGGCCCGACATCGCGGCTGCTACGCTCTGACGGAGCCCAACGCGGGATCGGACGTGGCCAACATGGAGACCACGTGCCGCAGGGAAGGCGAGTATTACGTCATAAACGGAATGAAACAATGGATTTCCAATGCTATGGAAGCTGACGCCGCCATTGTCTTCGCCACCTCGGATCGGGCGCTGCGCCACAAGGGAATCAATGCCTTCGTGGTAGACACCAACACTCCGGGGTTTCGCAGAGAGAAAATGACTGATCGCCAGCTGGGCCACAACGCCTCTGATCATGCGCGCATTTACCTCGATAATGTCCGAATCCATGAAAGTCAGCGCCTTGGAGCTGAGGGAGATGGCTTCAAGGTAGCCATGGGAGCGCTCGATCACGGACGGCTTGGAGTGGCCGCCGGAGCAGTGGGTGTGGGGCAGGCCTGTCTGGATGCCAGCCTGGAGTTTGCGCGCAATCGAGTTCAGTTTGGCCAGCCCATTGGGCAATTCCAGATGATTCAGCAAGTGCTGGCGGAAATGGCCACCGAGATAGAAGCCGCACGTCTGCTCGTGTACCGCGCTGCCGCTCAGAAAGACTCCGGAAAGCGCAACACAACCGAGACCTCAATGGCCAAGTTTTTCGCCACCGAGGCGGCCACTCGTGCCGCCAACGAAGCCGTCCTTTTGCACGGGAGTTACGGCTACAGCAACAGCTCTCCAGTGGAACGCTACCTGCGCGACATCAAGGGCTACCAAATCTACGAGGGGACCAACCACATCCAACGTATCATCATCGCCCGCGCCATGCTGAAGGGGGAGGTGCCGCAATGGTAGAGCGGGTCATTGTTGACTGCCACATGCACGCACACCACGAGGCGGCCCTGGACGCCTACGATGAGCCATATCTGTGCTGCGCCGATCTATACCGGAATTTGCCGGTTTCTCATTTTAACGGCGACGGCCGCCGCCCCATTCCGCTGCGCGAGACCGCCCGTTTGTTGCGGGAGGCGGGCGCCCGCATGGGCGTGATCGTGAACTTGGGAGGAACACCTCTTGCCGCTGGAGAACTTTCGAACCAGGCGCTGGTGGATGCTATTGGAGACGATCGCGACATCCTGAAGGTTTTTGCCGGAGTCAACCCCCGTCGCGGCAGGCGGGCCGTTAGAGAACTGCGCCTGGCGCTGGAAAAACTCGGCTGTATTGGAGCCAAAATTCATCCCCCTTACCAGGAAATCATGCCCGGAGATCGTGACCTCATGTATCCGCTCTACGAGGTGCTGGTGGAGAATAACGCGCCCGTGCTGTTTCATACCGGCAACACACTCCTGACCGGCACCAAATTGAAGTACGGCCATCCCATGCACATTGATGAAGTGGCTGTGGACTTTCCTCAGCTAAAGATCATCATGGCCCATTGGTCCTGGCCCTGGATCGATGATGCCTTGGCGGTGGTCTCCCGTAATAAGAATGTTTACGTGGACGTCTCAGGCCATCTGCCGAAGTACTTGCCCGCCTGCGTCTGGCATCACATGCAGCGAGTCGATTTACGGCACCGTTTCTTCTTTGCTACCGATTATCCCTTCATCCGCACCAGTGAACTCGTTCGCTTTTATGACGAGTTCGAACAGTGGCATTGTCCGATGTGTAATCGAGTGGAGACCTGGAAACCGGGAGTAAAGGAAGCCTTCTTCGGCCAGAACTTTCTCGACATGCTCGCTCAAAAGCCTGATTGAACCTAGAAAGCAGTGGCCTGAGATGACCCGAGAGAATCTTTAATTCCAGGTATTAAGAGTATTAAGAGAAATTCATGAGTGTCAGCAACCGATGTGCAATTGTCGCCGGCTCCAACGAGGTAAGCCGCGAGGCCGCCCGTCTGCTGGCCCAAAATGGCGCACGCGTGGCGCTGATCGGTATGAACTGGGAGCACATGCGAGAAGCATACTCGCGCATTGCCGATCAGGCGGGAGCCTGCATGCTGCTGGCGGACCTGAACCGGCAGGAGGATGTCACCCAGGCCGTTTCCAATGCGGCGGCGCGCCTGGGGGGGCTCGATATTCTGGTGACCTGCTTTGATGCCTGGGAAGATTGCGGTTTCCAGGAAATGACGCTCCTGCAGTGGAACCGAATACTGAGCGGTAATCTGACGCCTATGTTCTTGATGTGCCAGGCGGCGGTTGGTCTCATGGCACAGAGTCGCTATGGACGCGTTGTGAATATAGCAGCGCGAGACTGGTTAGGGTGGCAGGGCCGCGCCAACTATGCTGCCGCCAAAGCCGCTGTGATTGGTTTTACTCGTAGCCTGGCCATGGAGCTGGTCGGCCGGGGCATTACCGTGAACGCAGTGGCACCCGGATGGATCGACGACGAACGTGCGCGATCCTTCAGCCAGGCGGCCGTTCGCCAGGAACAGGGACTTCAACCCATCTCCGAAATAGGACACGCCGAAGACGTCGCGCAGGCCATCCTGTTTCTTTGCGCCGACCAGGCCAGCTACGTCACCGGCCAAACGCTTTATGTTGACGGAGGACGCTCCGTTTACTCGTCTCTAACTGCATAAATGCCAGGGATAGGATCATGGAAGGAATGACGGTGCGCGGCCGGGTGGCCATTGTAACAGGCGCCGGATCCGGTATTGGCGAGAGTATCGCACGACTCCTGGCCGCTGAGGGAACTCGAGTCGTCATCAACGATGTGGTCTCGGAAAAAGCCGAGCGCGTAGCCGAAGAGATCCGCCACGAGGGCGGCTGCGCTGTGCCCATTCCCGCCGGTGTGTCGGACAAGAAAGCGGTTGCGGCCATGGTGGATCAGGTTTTGAGTGGTTTTGGTCGCGTGGACATTCTGGTCAATAACGCCGGTATCGCAGCCAATCGGGGGCTGTTGAAATTGCAGGAGGCGGAATGGGACTTGGTGCTTGATGTGAATTTGAAAGGAACCTTCCTCTGCTCTCAGGCAGTGGCCGCTCCCATGCGCGAGCAAAGGTATGGGCGCATTGTGAACATCGCTTCCCGGGCCTGGCTCGGCTGGTACACCCAGGCGAACTATGCCGCTTCCAAGGGAGGCGTCATCAGCCTGACTCGGACCTTGGCGCTCGAGCTGGGCAAATATCAAATCACCGCCAATGCCGTATGTCCGGGCATGGTGGAGACAGCCATGGGTCGAGGCCAGAATCCTCCCGAGATCATGGAACGTCTCATGAAGGCGCAACCGATGGGAAGGCTGGGCCGTCCCGAGGAAATTGCCTGGGCAGTGCTTTATTTTGCTTCCGATGAAGCCCGCTACACTACAGGTCAGACGTTGTTTGTGTGTGGCGGCAAGAGCCTTTTCGCAACTCCCGACCTTAGCTGACGCCCGACAGACACTTCTCTTTGCCGTTTGGTGGAGGTCGTTTGAAGCCACCACGCAGCCGGAACGTAACCATCATCGCCGCACGCGTGACATCAGTGCCATGCTGACTGAGGCGTTGAAGATCGAACAATCCGCCGAGAAAAGGTATGCGGAACTGCTGCCGTTTTCTTGATCACCCTTCGGTGTGGCGTCACGCATTGCGCCATATCATGAGGGATGAAGAGCGCGCCGCGATCGAATTGCGCCGCCTGTAAAAAGTACGTGGCTCTCTGCCTGCGATATTCAGGTGCTTGACGGCAGTTGGGTGCTCACTGCAGGGAAGAAGGCCGTTCTTTCCCTTGTTTGTCTCCAGGTCAAATGGCCCTTTAGGGTTTTTATCAGACGTTGCAGTGGAAAAGGCATGCGCAAATCTCCCCAAACTAAGCTCTTTTAGGTCCGGATTGGGTTTCTTAACCCGGACGCTGTGGATATTGCTCACTCCTGCCCGGAGCAAGTGGGATTAATGAATTGTGAAGTCCCACCGTTTCACAGACTTGGCTCGTGCACCGAGGTTTGGCACCGGTGTTGTTACAGTTTGAGCCGTTATTGAAGTACCAATCACGTAATCGTCGAACACAAAAGAAACACTGAAACCTTAACAGGAGCAGGTTATGGCAACTGCAGTGACTCCATCGGTAACTCGCGGAGATGGTCAATGGCTTCCCAGTACGTGTGGAATGTGTCTGCACGGGTGTGGGATTCAGGTCTACGTGGAGGATGGAGTAGCCCTGAAAATAGAGGGGGACCCCACCAATCCGGACAATCTCGGCAAACTGTGTCCCAAGGGAAATGCAGGATTGTCTCGTCTTTATGATCCTGCTCGAGTCTTAAAGCCACTCAAACGCACCAACCCGGTCAAGCGAGCGGGTGTGGATCCCGGTTGGGTGGAAATCGAGTGGGACGAAGCAATGGATATCGTGGCGCGTGAGCTGGGGAAGATCCGCAAGGACGACCCCCGCAAGCTCCTGGTCGCAATTGGCGATTTCCAACGCATTCTCTTCTGGGGGTGGCCTGCTGTTTTCGGTTCTCCTAATTTCTTCACTTCGCTGGGCAACTACTGCGGCGGCTCCTACCATCCGGTCAATGGCAGCGTAGATGGATCCTTTGCTGCAATTAATGATTATGAGCGTTGCAATTACTGGATCCAGATCGGGTCGGGAGACGGGTTTAGTTCGCATTTGCATGTTTCGGGAAGCTCGAAACGCATGGCAGATGCTCGCATGCGTGGCATGAAGCTTGTGGTCTTAGATCCCCGCCTCTCGACCGCTGCCGCCAAGGCGGATGAATGGATTCCCATTGTTCCCGGCACCGACCGCGCTTTTGTGCTGGGAATGGCGCACGTCCTGGTGCATGAACTCGACCGCTACGATCGTGAGTTCCTGCGCCAGCGCACCAACGCGCCTTATCTGGTGGGCGAAGATGGATTTTTTGTCCGGGACGAGAAGGGACGGGTGCTAGTCTGGAACGAACGGGAGAATCACAGCGGTGCCTGGGACGAAGTGCCCGCAGACTGCGTGGCGCTTTTGGGCAGCTTCGAAATCAACGGCAAGAAGGTGCGCACGGGTTTCCAGGTGTGGAAGGATATTCTGGCCACCCACACCCCCGAGGCGATGTCGCAAGTGTGCACGGTCCCTGCGGAGGCCATTCGGCGGATCGCGCGCGAATTTGTTGATGCCGCCCGCATCGGCTCTACCATTGAGCTTGAAGGCAAGACCTACCCATTCCGTCCCGCCGCGTTGAACTACTACCGCGGCTCTCAATCCCACAGCAATGGTTTGTTCGACAACATGACCTACAAGCTGTTCAACATGCTGGTTGGAAACATTGATGTCCCCGGCGGGCACCTGGGAGTTCCACTCGATACCCGCGGCTTTTTCGTCAGCCCGGGCGAAAGCGGCCAGCTCAAGCCGGAACCGCATCAGCTTCACCCGGCTCCACCATTCAAGTATCCGCCCGATTCCACCCATTTGATGGAGTGGTTCCCCATTGGGTTTGATGCCGGGCAACTCAACACCGAAACCATCTTGAGCCCTGAACGCTTCGGCCTGAAATATCAGCCCGAGGCCATGATGCTTTACCACTCCAACCCGATCTGGAACATGCCGGAGACGGACAAGGTGGAAGAGATTATGCGCAGGATGAAGTTTGTGGTGGCCATTGACATTCACCTGACCGAGTCCACCCAGTGGGCGGACATCTTCCTTCCGGACCGCACTTACCTTGAATCGACGCTGCTGAACTGTTTGGAGCCGCCGGTGGTCACGGGGCACTCGGTACGCCAGCCCGTGGTGGAGCCGCTGGGGGACACGCGCGACGCCTATGAAATCCTGACCGACCTGGCGCAGCGTATGGGTTTCTTGGACAACTGGAACGACCTGCTCAACATCGTATGCGGCTTTGCCTTTAACACTCGATATCTGCTGGAACCTTCAAAACGCTACAGCGTGGAGGAAATTTACGACCGGTTTGCACACAGCATCTATGGTGACGACAAAGGGTTGGAGTGGTTTAAAAAGCAGGGTCACACCTATCGCCCCCGCACGGCCAAAGAAGCCTTCGAGCCGTATGGGAATTTGAGAATCCCCTTTTACTTTGAATTCATAAAGCAAACAGGTGCGGAGTTGGAAAAGCAGCTGAAGGCCCATGGCGTCAATGACTGGCCCCTCGAGAATTACCTGCCGCTCCCCTTCTGGAAGCCCAGTCAGGTCATCGAAGATGGGAAGAAGGGATATGACCTGTACGCGATTACCTTCAAAGATGTCATTCACACCTTCGGCGATACCGTGGTCATGACCTGGCTTACCGAGGTCAGCGAAAAGGATCCGATCCATCAGGGCATACTTATCAACTCCAAGACAGCTAAAAAGCTCGGCGTCGAGACCGGAGAAAAAATCCGCCTGGTCTCACCGGGCGGAAGGATCGAAGGACGCGCTCAGGTAGTCGAAGGTATTCACCCGCAGGTGGTGGGCATCAGCAATTCAATCACCCGCGAATATGTCACCAATGACAAGGTGAATTATAAGGGCAGCCACTTCAACCGGCTGCTGACCGGTTCGTTGCGCTACACCGATGGAGCCACGGGGGGACTGGAATCCACAGCTCGTGTGCGTTTGGAGAAGGTCAGCTATTAAGAGGCACGGTGAATGAGCAAGGAGGGCACCCATGCCGGAAATTGACCTGACAGCATTGGGAGAAGCCAGAAAAATGGTGGGCTTCAGTCAAAAAAAGATCGAGCTCTCAGGACACACCGTGGCGGAACTGCTGCGCGCGATCGGCACACTGGATGGCGAGAACCTCTACGAAAAGCTGGTTTGCCAGGGCAAATTGCGCGGCGACTATGCCGTGCTGGTAAACGGCCTTAGCGTCAAGCCGGATCAACTCGATATGGAGGTCAAGCAGGGTGACCAGGTAGTTACCATGGCAATCCTGAGGCATCTGCACGGTGGCTGACAAGATAAGGAAAGTTTAAGTCTCTTTGTTGAGACGCTCATACCAGGCACAGGGGTTAGAGAGGAGACACATATGGCCAGATTAGGGATGGTAATCGATCTCAAACGCTGCGTGGGTTGCAATGCGTGCACGATCGCCTGTAAGCAGGAAAACGGAACCCCTGCCGGCGTTCACTTCGCACGCGTAATCAACCGCGAGGTCGGGACGTACCCCAACGTGAAGCGGACGTTCCTTCCCGTGCTATGCAACCATTGCGACGACGCGCCCTGTTTGAAGGCGTGTCCCACCGGCGCCACTTTCCAGCGTCCGGACGGGATCGTCATGGTGGATGACGACAGCTGCATCGGGTGCCGCGCCTGTGCTGTTTCGTGCCCTTATCTGAACCGTCATTTCATTGATCACGGCATGCTGCAAAAAGGATTGAGCGATGATGGTCTGACCCCGTTTGAGCAGGTCAAGTTTGCAGGATTTCAAGAGGGAACCATGACCAAATGCACATTTTGCGCGCATCGCGTCGATCATGGCCTGCAACCTGCTTGCGTCATCACGTGCCCCACTGAAGCTCGCATCTTTGGCGATCTTGATGAGGAAAATGGAATCCTCCAAACCTTGATTCGGGAACGGAATAGCTGGACGCTCCTTCCCGAGGCGAAAACAAAACCTTGCGTGTACTACCTGGATGAGTAAATGAGACACGAACAGGCGGAGAACTTTTCACCGGAAACCAACAGCTTCTTGAAGGAGATCGAATAATGAGCACACAAACAGTAGCAATTGTCTCCCACCGGTTTGGCTACGGGTTCTACCGGCAAGCCTGGTGGAACTGGCTGATCGGTTCAGCCTTCTTTTTCGGTGAAATAGGCGCCGGCTTTTTTCTGGTGTCGCAACTGACGGGCAACTTCACCGGGATGGTTTTGGGCTATCTCATCGTCATGGTGGGTAAGAATACGGCCCATTTAAAGTTCCTGGGACGTCCGATGAGGTTCTGGCGTGCGGCCCTCAGGCCCGACCGTTCCTGGATTGCGCGTGGGATCTGGGCCACCGGCTTGTTCGGGGTCTCCGGCCTGGCGCTGCTTCTCAAGAACTCCGGCCAGATCAGCCTTTCGGATTCCACTCTGGCCCTGGCCAACACCGTGGCCTCACTCTCCGCTCTCTTCATCATGTTTTACGATGGCTTCGTCATGAACTTCTCGCACGCAGTTCCTTTCTGGCACTCCAGCCTGCTTCCGGTGCTTTGCCTCACCTATGCGGCGCTGGGTGGGACGACATTGACGATTACTTTGCGCGAACTGCAGGGTGTCCACGACGCTTATGGCGTCGTTTTGCTGCGGACGGAGTTCGTGTTACTGGTCTTGAATCTCCTTCTCTTGCTCATTTATGTGAAACGAATGTCCAGCAGCCAGGTTGCTGCCGCCCGCGAAACGGTTCGTCTTCTCGTGAAGGGACCTTACGCAAAGGTATTCATCGGACTGGTTATTTTGGTCGGTTTAGTCGCCACCCTGCTGCTTTCTCTGGCTCAAAACCAGATCCAGCAGAATTGGCTCGCGGTGGTTATCGCCACCTGCGAACTGACGGGTGATTACGCTTTCTTAATGGTGCTGCTGAAATCCGGACTCTTCTCTCCGCAGACCGCACCTGCCTACGCCCGGGGTTAATCGGGTTCTGCCTGGCCATCGGGAGCACCAATTAGATGGGCAAGGCAGGAGACGCTCTTTTTTTCTTGTGGCTGACATGACTCGTTTATTTCGGACGGAGGAACTTCATGGCATTTAGCAAACTCAAAGAAGTGTATACGCCCCAGAGCAGCGAAGAAGTGGTCAAGCTGCTGAAGCAGCACGGCCACGGTGCGCTGATTCTGGGCGGTGGCACATTTCTGCACGGCCTTTCGGCCCGCGGGCTGCTCCCGGACGTAGAGGCGCTTATTGACATTCAAAAGCTGGGGCTGGATTACTTCACCCCTTCCAACGGCGTGGTAAAAACGGGGGCTTCCGTGACCTTTACGGCATTGGAGAAGCAGCCCGAACTGACGAAAGCGCCATGGCTGGGCGTTTTAAAAGATGCCCTGGAGTACATTCCAGTCCAGGTAAAGAACATGGCCACGGTAGGGGGCAGCCTTGCCAGTTCTCTGCCCCTTTTTGATCTCCCGGTCGCCTTCATGACGCTGAAAGGAAGCGTTGTTGCTGCAGGGCCCAAGGGAAACCGAAAGATCAGCCTCGATGAATTCTTTAAAGGTCAGTTTGAAAACGCCCTGCAACGGGGTGAATTTATCACCGAAGTATTGCTCCCAGTGCCTCCTCGGCGAACGGCGTCCGCCTTCCTTAAGAATGAAAAACATGCCAATGCTCTCGCCATTCTGAACGTGGGGGTGAGCATCACGCTGGACAAGGCGGGAAAATGCGAGGAGGCGCGCGTGGTGTTCGGGGGTGGCGTGGGAGATGTTCCGGTTCGCGGCCGTTCCTGTGAGAACGCTTTGGAAGGGAAGCGTCCTAATAAGGAGCTTTTGAAGCTGGCGTCGGAAACCGTGGAAGCGGATTTGAATCCGATTTCCGATCACCGTGCTTCCGCCAAGTACCGGAAAGCCATTGCCAAAGTTCTCGTGGAGCGTGCCTTCGAAACAGCCCTCCAGAAACTCAACTAAAGGAAATGTCATGAAAAAAATTCTTAATCTTCAGGTAAACGGGGAAACGCATGAGATAGCGGTCAACCCTGCCGACACTCTGCTGCATGTGTTGCGCGAAGGCCTGGGGTTGATTGGAACCAAGCGCGGTTGCGATAGCGGCGGCTGTGGCTGCTGTACTGTCCTGGTGGACGGTAAAGCGGTTTACTCCTGCATGCTTTTAGCCTTGAGTGCGGTTGGCAAATCCATTGTCACCATCGAAGGTCTCTCCACCGACGGGAAGTTGGATCCCTTACAGGAAGCGTTCATTAAAGCCGGCGCGGTTCAGTGCGGCTTTTGTGTTTGCGGGATGATCATCTCGTCGAAGGGGCTGCTGATGGAAAATCCCCACCCCAAAGAAGCGGAAATCCGCCAGGCGCTTTCGGGGAATCTCTGTCGTTGCACCGGATATCACAAAATTGTTGAGGCGGTCCGCATCGCCTCAGCTCATTCCTAAAGGATTGGTACCAAGCATGGCCAGAAAAAACTCTGCAACCACTGCCATTGGCAAGAGCGCGCCGCGTCCGGACGCCTATGAGAAGGTAACCGGAGGCAAAGGTTTTACTATTAATTTGAAGTTGCCGGGAATGCTGCACGCGCGCATTCTGCGGAGCCCCTATCCGCATGCCCGCATCCGCCGCATCGACACTTCACGTGCGGAAAAGCTGCCGGGCGTAAAGGCAGTTTTGACTCCTAAAGATGTTCCTCAAACGAAGTTCAGTCCAGTGCTGTTCGAGCCGACGCTGGCCGCCACCATGGTGCAAGATATGCTCATCTTGAGCGATCGCATCCGCTATGCAGGCGAGCCGGTGGCCGCGCTGGCCGCCACCAGCGTGGAAATCGCGGAAGAAGCTTTGGGATTGATCGATGTGGATTACGAGGTGCTGCCGGCTGTATTCGACCCCGAAGAAGCTCTAAAGCCGGGCGCGCCCCAGCTCTATGAGACTGCGCCCAACAACGTCGCCGTAGGTCCCGTCTTTTCCTTTGGCGATATTGAAAAAGGATTTGCCGAAGCGGATTACATTTTTGAAGGGACTTACGAAACCCAGCGCGTACACACCTGTTACATGGAACCCCGCGTGTGCGTGGCGGACACCGACAGCCGGGGCCGGTTGACGATTTGGTCATCAACCCAGCACATTTTTGGCTTGCGTGAAAAGCTGGCGTTCGCACTGGGCTTGCCTGAAAGCCAGGTGCGCGTGATGAAGCCGCCTTACATCGGTGGCGGTTTCGGCGGCAAGCTGGACATGGGGCTGCACGAGCCTATTTGCGCCCTGTTCAGCATGAAGACACGCCGGCCGGTGCGTTTGGAGCAAACGCGCTACGAAGAATTCATCAGCACCACCCGCAACCCCATCAAGATGTACCTGAAGACCGGTGTCAAGAAGGATGGGACCTTCACGGCGCGCTATGCCAAGAGCATTCTGGACACGGGCGCCCACGCCACGCACGGCGCCATCGTCGTCATGGTGCACGGATTTTTTGGTTTCCTGCTCCCTTACCGGTGCGAAAACAAGAAGTGGGAAGGGTGCTCCGTCTATACCAACAACATGGTGGGTGGCGGTTATCGCGGTTACGGCTGTCCCCAAGGCGCGTTTGCAGTGGAATCGCAGATCGACGAGATTTGTGAAAAGCTGAAGCTCGACCCGGTCGAGTTCCGGCTCAAAAACGCGCACAAAGAAGGAGACCCCCATCCGTTCAACCCCGGCTTTACTCTCAGCACCTACAGGTTTGAAGATTGCCTGGTACAAGGAGCGGAGCGAATCGGGTGGAGTGAGCGCAAGGCGGCGGGTTCCGGCAGAGGAAGCAAGAAAAAGGGCATTGGCCTGGCAACGCAGCCCCTCTGGGTAAGTGGTTGCATGGGCTTTCCTGATATTTACGAGCACTCGGGCGCTATTGTGAAGCTAAACGTCGACGGCACGGCGGATCTTGCAGTTGCCACCGTTGACCTTGGCTCCGGGCAGATCATCACGCTTTCCCAAATCGCAGCCGAAGAATTGACGCTGTCTCCCGACAAGGTGCGAGTTACGGCGGCCGATACCGATACCGTCCCCTTTGATGCGCCCGCTCACGCGAGCCGGGTCACTTATTCCACGGGCAATGCAGTCAAAGCCGCTGCCGCCTCAGCTAAAAAGAGGCTTTTGGAAGTAGCCGCCTCTTTGCTGGAGGCCAGCCCCGAAGACGTCGAGCTGGTGGAAGGAACCGTGCGCGTCAAAGGCGCTCCAAAGAAGAGCATGAATATTGCGGACGTTGTGAAGCGCGCGGAGTCTCCGTTCCTGGTCATGACCGCTCAGGGACCGCAGCCGACCAGTGTCCAGGAAAAAGGAACCATTATTGGCGTTTCTTCCATGGCTCCCCCTTCCAATCCGTCGCCGGCTACGGCGGAGTTCGTCGAGGTTGAAGTCGATACCGAGACTGGAGAAGTAGATGTGTTGCGCGTCGTCTATGCGCACGATATCGGAAGGGTCATCAATCCCCAAGGGGCAGAAGGACAGGTGGAGGGAGGTTTTCAGCAAGGAATGGGTTTTGCCCTGTCCGAGAAAATTTCGTTTGACCAGTCCAACGGGGCCTGCCTTTCCGGGGATTTTCTTAATTACAAAATGCCGACGGCCCCGGAAATGCCGACTCAGATCGAAAGCATTTTTATTGAATCGAACGAGCCCACCGGACCCTTCGGAGCCAAAAGCCTGGCTGAGCCGTGTGTGATTGTCCCTGCTCCAGCCATTGCGAACGCTATTTATAACGCAACCGGGGCCCGAGTCAGGCAACTCCCCATCACGCCTGAAAGGGTGCTCGCTGCGCTCGGCAAGCTGTAAGTCTGAATATGGTGTCGCGCTCAGGCGGCCACCGGGCAGCGCTGGACGGCGAATCTCACTTCCATCGCAATCTTGTGAGATTCGCAGCGCTGCTGCGAAGGCTGGGCCTGGGCGTGACCACCTCCCAAATCCTTACACTGACTGATGCCCTGTGGCACATCGATCCCTTTGAGCGCGCCGACTTTAAAAACACTGCCTGCATCGCACTGATCAGCCGCGTCGAAGATATTCCCCTCTTTAACCGTGCCTTCGATGCTTTCTGGCGCCTGTCCGCTTCACCTCTGAAGAGTACACCGCCGGAGGTGCCGAGACCCTCAGCAGAGTCCCCCCTGGTCTCCTCGGCTCACAACACTACCGGCCTGGGAGATCTGTCGGAAAATCTGAGTACGAGGCGCTCGCTCTATAGCCCGGAAGAAGCACTTTTCGATCGTGATTTTGCCGAATTGACTGAGGAGGAGCGCCAGGCATTGCTGCGTCTGCTTGAGAGGAGCCTGTGGTTTCCTCCCGACTTGCCGAGCCGCCGATTCAGACCCACTGGCCATCGCGGCCGGATCGATTTGCGCCGCACCCTAAGAAAGAGCTTGCAATATGGATCGGAGGCGTTTTGGTTGCGGCGCAGGAGCCGAAAGCTGAAGCAGCGCCAGTTGGTTTTTTTCTGTGATGTCAGTGGATCGATGGAGCCCTACTCCAGGATGCTTCTTCAATTCATGCGCGCCGCTTCGGTGCGGCTGCGTAACTGTGAGATCTTTGCCTTCAGCACGCAACTCAGCCACTTGACGCGAAGACTTCGCAGCGGTTCTGTTGAAGAGGCTCTCAGGAATACGGCCCGTGCGCTGCCGGATTGGGGAGGAGGAACGCGAACCGGACGCGCGCTACGCACGTTTAACGCCTCCTGGGGCCGCGCGGTCTCCAGCGGCGCCGTAGCCATTTTAATCAGCGACGGTTGGGATTGCGGAGATATAGAACTGCTGAAAAGAGAGATGCAACACCTGTGCCTGCGAGTATCGCGGATTGTCTGGTTGAATCCGCTCCTGGGCTCCACGGATTACGAACCGCTCACGCGCGGAATGCAGGCGGCGCTGCCTTTCGTTGACGATTTCCTGCCCATTCACAATTTTCGATCGCTGCTGCAACTAAAAAGATTGTTGGAAAATCTTTAAGACCCAGAATTTCGCAAAGAGTGGGCCGGCCGGCGCACTGCGAGGAGCCCATTACTTTGCTTGAGCACTGGACAGAGCCCCCCACAGCGTCTTTAGCCTTTGTCCGCGGGTTGCCTCCAGATCTTCACGGTATTTCAAAAGGGCACCCAGGGTACTCTCGATGTGGACTTCATCAAGTGTTTGGCGATCGAGGACCATCAAGGCGTTGACCCAGTCAATGGTTTCTGCAAGGCCCGGTCGTTTGTAAAGATCTTCCTTGCGAAGCGCTTGAACGAATTCAACCGCCTGCCGGGCTAGAGCGTGGGGCAGGTCAGGAACACGTGCCATCAAAACCTGGTATTCCTTCTCAAAATCGGGGTAATTAATCCAGTGATAGAAGCAGCGTCGTTTCAACGCGTCATGAATTTCCCTGGTGCGATTCGAGGTCAAAATTACGTGAGGCGGGTGCTCCGCTCTCAACGTTCCAATCTCTGGAATGGTGATTTGAAAATCAGAAAGGAACTCCAACAGAAAAGCCTCAAACTCCTGGTCGGCCCGATCGAGTTCGTCAATTAGCAGAACCGGAGGAGATTGCGAACCCGGCTCGATCGCAAGCAGCAGCGGACGCTTCAACAAGAAATCAGGTCCGAACAGGTCTGACTCCTTGGCTTGTTCACCCGATTCCAGAAAGCGAATGTGCAAGAGTTGGCGCGTATAGTTCCATTCGTAGACGGCCGTGTTTATGTCCAGCCCTTCATAGCACTGGAGGCGGATCAGCTTTCGGCCCAGTAATTCGGCCAGCACCCGGGCCACTTCGGTTTTTCCGACACCGGCCTCGCCTTCGAGGAACAAGGGTTTCTGCATCCGCAGCGATAGGAAAATGGCTGTGGTTAAAGCGCGGTCGGCGACATATTTCCGGTCAAGAAGTGCCGCCTGAAGAGTGTCTATTGTTTCCAATTGCTTCATTGCCGAAAATCCGTGATTTAAGCGAGGGCATTCATGCACGAAGCATGCCCTAAATCCCTTTGGAGAGTGGTAATTGACTTCATCAACTATTTGGAAAGCAGCAACCCCAAGATTACATCGACTGCGCATCGACCGTAAGCCGGTATCTGTTCTGGAGAAAGCACGGTTTAGAAGTATGGCGTATGTTTTGCTGCAAACTCGGGTCTGAAAGGAGTCGTTATGAGGCGCATTAATCTTTGGGTTTTTTTAGTCTGGTTTGTAGCCGGTGCGCAAGCATTTGCGCAAATGGGTCCCCCGGGCTTTGGGCAGGGCCGGCTGCAGGGTTACCAGCAACATGAGCTGGATCACAATTTGATTGTTCCTCAGTTGGCGGTGGGCGATCATTATCAAACTTCCCTGGTTATTTTAAATCTCGGCAACATGGTTCGCATGGCTAACGTAAGCGCGCAAGCGCAATCGCTGGATGCGGCTGCCGTGGTGTACTTTTTCCAGCAGGACGGCACACCCTTGCTGCTGAGCGTTAATGGGGCCCCCGCTGCCTCGGAGTGGGCCTTCACCCTGTCCGCGGGTGAGATGGGCGTTTTTGAACTTTCGAAAAGTGGAGCCGATGTACCTGGATGGGCTTTGATAGAGGTCGAGGAGTCTATAAGCGGACGAGAGTCGTGGGGAATGATGGATGGGCACGAGATTGTTGGGGGAGATCGCCTTTCTGCAACCGTCTTCTATACGCTTCGCGAGCGGGGACAGATCCGCTCGCGCGTCGCTGTGCTCCCCAGCCTCTACGAAATGGGCCGATTTTTTAATTCAGTAGTGCCGGTGCAGTTTGGAGCCGAGTTGAACACGGGCGTAGCCATTGTGAATTCAAGCAGCCGTGCCGTAAGCCTGCGTCTGAATCTGCGCAATCAAAAAGGCCAGCTCATCGTGTCACGGTTGCTGGAGTTGGAGGCTGGACACCAAACGGCTCGGTTCATCGATGAGCTTTTCCGAGGGTGGGTTCCGTTCGGATTTCACGGCTTTCTTGAGGTAGTCTCTCCTGCAGAGGGGGTGGTCACACTGGGGCTTCTGATGTCTGAAGGTGTGCTGACTTCGGTGCCCACTCACCATCACGGGATCTGGAACGGTTCGTCCCAGCAATAGCCCAATGGATAGAGAACTTCGAGTCAAGCTCGGGGTCCCGAGGGCTGGGCCAAATGGCTCCCATCAGAGGTGATTTTCACCCAGAGTAGTTACAATCAGCAAACAAGGAAGCTGGGGGCTTCTCTCCTGGCCACAACAAAGATGACGGTTGGGGCTTTTCCCAAATTTCGGTCGCGACTGTTCGTGTTCCTGGGGGGAGTCTCTCTCGTTGCAGGTATTTACTCTGGACTTGCCCGTATCGGCTGGTACGTGCCGTTGCGGTCGGAGTTGATGGAGACCGTCCACGGACCGCTCATGCTAAGCGGCTTCCTGGGGACCGTGATCAGCCTGGAACGCGCGGTGGCATTGAGGCACGTTACAGCCTTCCTCATACCAGCCATGTCGGGAACAGGAGCGTTTTTGCTCTTATTTGAGCCTCTTTATTCGGTGGGTCAACTGCTGCTCCTCGGAGCTTCTTTAGGTCTGGTGGTCTTGTTTTTGTATTTGGTGAGGTCTCATGGCGGGTTTCATGTGGGGGTCATGGCTGTGGGAGCCGTTTTGTGGCTGGTGGGCAATTATTTGTGGAGGGAGGGCAACCTGCTTTACCAGTGTGTTCCATGGTGGGCAGGATTCTTGCTGTTGACGATTGCGGGAGAGCGTCTGGAGCTCTCGCGTTTACTGTCTCTCCCGCCCACGACTCGCAAAGTCTTTCTGGGCAGCGTACTCTTGTTTTTGGCCGGGCTGGCGAGTAGCCGATTTTTCTTCGCCGAGGGCCTCCGTGCTAGTGGAGCAGCCATGTTGCTCGTGGCGTTTTGGCTGCTTCGTCATGATATGGCGCGCTTGAATTTACGGCAGCAAGGCCTTCCCCGTTTCATGGGCCGGACGCTGATGGGGGGCTATGCCTGGCTGGCAGTTTCGGGAGTGTTGTGGTTGTTTTTTGCCGCCCGCTTTGATACTGGGCCCTTCTATGATGCCATGATCCATACTTTCTTTCTGGGTTTTGTGTTTTCAATGATTTTCGCCCACGCTCCCATCATCCTTCCTCCGGTGCTCGGCTTCAGGATGGCTTTTGCCCCCTCCTTCTATGTTCATGTGGGTCTTTTGCACGCGTCGCTGCTACTGAGATCCGGAGGCGTCCTGCTGGCGTCGCAGGAGGCTCAACAATGGGGAGCGCTTTTCAACGCTTTCTCGATACTCGTCTTCGTCCTGGTGAGCGTTCGGGCCGTCAGTTCTGCCACACCCCGGTAAAAACCAGCGGCACAGATTTTGCTTCCAGGTGGGGGCGGCCGTGATCGGCCGCGAGGGGATGTTTCCTCTTGGAAACCACACTTTTAAAGAGGCGGGGCCTGACAGGGAAAAGAGCCCATTCCACTGATGTGACGTCAAAACCTTGCAAGCTTTGACTATTCGGTTGGGCTCGGCTCATTCTCACTTCGTTTAAACGGGTGTTGGCCACAGACAGGAACGCCTGATTGCATGCAGGAGTGAACAGATATGGCAATCTTAAAGCAGACACCGCACTTTCGAATTGACGCCGAAGCGGAAGGGGTGGTGTCGATTGTCCTCGACCGTCCTCCCTGGAATATTCTGGATACCGAAACACTGTCGGAGCTCTCAGGTCTTCTGGATTCAGAAGTCTTCCAGAAGGCGCGAACCGTGCTCCTGCGTGGGGAAGGTAGAGGCTTTTGTGCAGGCGCCGCCGTCGAAGACCATCTTCCCATCAAAGCGCAATCAATGCTGGAGAGCTTCTGTTCTGTTCTGGAAAAACTGCGCGAGATTCCTGTTCCGACGATTGCGGTGGTGCACGGAGCGGCGCTCGGTGGAGGACTGGAATTGGCGTGTGCTGCCGATCTGCTGTTTGCAGCCGAAGAAGCGCGTCTGGGCCAGCCGGAGATCCGTCTGGGAGCCATTGCTCCAGCGGCACTGCTGTTCCTTCCGGAGCGATTGGGCTACCACCGCGCCGCCGATTTGCTGCTCTCAGGCCGGGAGGTAAACGGCCTGGAGGCGAGGACCATAGGTCTTGCTGATTACGTTTATCCTGGATCGGCGCTCCTCGAGGAAGCCGTGCGCTATGCGGATCGATTGGCTTCTTTAAGCGGGCCCGTACTGCGCGCCTGCAAGGAAGCGTTGCGCCGCAACACTCTCTGTTTGCCGACCCAGCTCAAGTCAATTGAAGAATTTTATATGAGACGCATTGTCCCGCTGGAGGACTACACGGAAGGGCTGAATTCGTTTCTGGAAAAACGAAAGCCCGTCTGGAAGCACCAATAACCAGCGACAGGAGAAAACGCATGAAAGCAGCCGTACTGACGACGCCGCCTCCCACACTCAGCATTGCAGACATGCCCACGCCCGTTCCCAAGGGCGGCGAGATCCTCGTCAAGGTCGCAGCATGTGGAATCTGCCATACCGATTTGCATTACCTGGATCATGGTGTTCCCACTTTTCAACAGCCTCCCCTGATTCTTGGACATGAACCGGCTGGAGTTGTCGTGGAGTGTGCTCCCGATGTCCGAGGTTGGAAGGAAGGCGATCGGGTGTTGATTCCCGCTATTTTCAGCTGCGGTCATTGTTATTACTGTCGCCGTGGGCGCGAGAATCTTTGCCAAAATCTGGAGATGCTGGGGAATCACCGCCATGGCGGATTCGCGGAGTTTGTATCGGTACCGGCTCGCGACTGTGTCCCTCTCCCCGAAGAGATATCCATGGAGGGCGGCTGCCTGATTGCGGACGCACTGACTACCGCTTTTCATGCCGTTGACCGTAGTGGCATCGGCCCTGGCGATACTGCAGTAGTCATTGGCTGCGGCGGTATGGGTGTCAATCTGGTGCAGTGCGCCACGCTGGCCGGCGCCAAAGTGATCGCTGTCGATCGCGTGGCAGCAAAACTTGAGCGGGCACGCAGCCTGGGGGCCGAAGAGCTGGTCGATGCTTCGCAAATAGGCGCCCCCCTCTCAAAGGTGTTGCGCCAGCTGTCGCACGGAGGAGCCGACGTTGTTTTCGAGGCTATTGGCTTGACCGAGACAGTTCAGCAAGGTTTGGGGGCCCTTCGCAAAGGCGGCACCTTGATGGCTGTGGGTTACTGCTCTAAAGATGTGGCGCTCCCTGTTTCCCGCGTCATGTTTTACGAGCTGGAAATCCGTGGCAGCCTCGGTTGTCCGCCGGCAAAGTATCCAACCGTGGTGGAGTTGGTCCGTCGCAAGAAGCTGGATGTGGACTGTCTGGTTTCAGGGGTGCTGCCGCTTTCGGAAATCAGCCAGGGCCTCGACAGGCTTCGAATCGGCGAGGGATTCCGATGGGTGATCAGCCCTTAGCACCCAATTCATCAATACGGTAACGTTTGTTGCGAGCGCGATGGCGGCCAGATCGAGGCGCGACGAGAAACGAGGGCCCGCCGGCATGCAGGTCAAATAGTTATAACTGCTTCAGCTCATCATCGATCCAGGAGAGCGCGGCGATCGCTCCGGACCACCCGATGGTGGTGATTGCCAGCAGTGCCACGTGGTAAATCTCTTCGGGGCTCACACCGCTTTTCCGACACTTGCGCGCATGAGAGTGTACTGCTCCCTGGCGCCCAGCCCCCACTGCGATGCCCAGCTTTACCAGACGCTGTGATCTCTCGTCCAAACCTTTGGCTGCTCCTACTGCTTCGCTGAGTGCGCCGTAACGCTCCCAAACCTGCGGGTAGCGTTCAATAACTTTCTTTAGAAACTCCGGCAATTCTTCTTTCATCTACTCCTCTCCTTCAGCCACTTGAAATGGATAACCCAACCAAAATGCACGTATGCTACATGAAGTAAGGTCCCAAAGAAAACCATGGATGGGAATTCAGAGCCAAGCTTCGGATCAAGAACCGTTGGCCCGATTCAACACGGTTTCTTCTTTGATCTTGAAGCCGGTGGCGGACTCAAGCAGCCGCTGCGTCGTTTCTTCTGCGCGCCGCACGCAGTCAGGAACGCCGACTCCCCCATAGTAAGCGCCGGCCAGAAAAAGACCGGGATGGCCCAAAAGAATTTGATTGATGTGATCGATTCTCCGGCGATGTCCGACGCTCATCTGGGGCATTGCTTTGCGGGCATTGTAAATTCTCCAGAAAATAGGCTGGCAGCTCAAACTCAGAATGCGGCTGATCTCGGCATGGACTTTTTCAACAACGCTCTCGTCTTTTTCAAAGGTACGCTTCCTTCTTCCGTCGTGCAGCGCACAGCGAAGCAGGACTCTGTCGGGGGGACATCGATGTTCAAATTTGCTGCTCACCCACGTACAGGCGTCCAGCACTTGAGACTCTTGTTCGGGAAAAACAAAACCGGAACCCTGCAGGGAATGCGAAAATTCTGATTTGCGGTAGGCCAGGTATACGATTCTTGTCGAACTGTAATGGATTCCTTTCAGGAGCGACGATAGTTCAGAAGAGAGTGGCTCCACCATGTCCGCTGCTGCGGGCGCCGGAGTGGCAAGGATTAGAAAATCGAAACGTCCTTCAAAATTCGATCCTCTGACCCGGTAACCCCTTTCATCCGTTCTGATGGTTAGATCGCCCACTGCCCGGTAAATCGCAGCCTCCAGGGCCGAGGCGAGTTGCTCAGTCAAGGTACTCATTCCACGGCGGAAAGTAAGAAACGGTGAGCTTCTTCCGGGTTGTGCTGAAGCCAGTGATCGCAACCCTTTGAAAAAATTACCGTACTTTTGTTCGAGTTGATACAGCTCCGGTAGGCAACTAGGTGCGCTCAGTTCATTGACATTGCCGCCATAAATTGCGGAGACCAGCGGCTCGGCCACCTTGGAGTAAAGTTCCCCTCCCAGACGCCTTTTTAGAAAAGCTCCGACGCTTGGCTCTCCCTTGCAGGCGGGTATCAAAGGTTCCACCATGGCCCGCAATTTACCCCGCGCACTGATCAGACTCGTGCTGCAAAAGCTGGAGAATCTTACGGGGGCCAGAAATACCATACCTGGAGGAAGCGCCTCGAGCTTCCCTGACTGGACGACGAAGACCTGTCGCCCTTCCGGGCGGGTCTCAATAATCTCTTCAGTAAGGCCCAGCTCCTCAGCCAGTCGAAGTGCGGCGGTTTTGGAAGAAATGAAGCATTCCGGGCCTGCTTCAAGGAGCAACCCCTGAACGCTTTCACTGCGAATCACTCCGCCCAGATCGGGAGATTTTTCGAGCAGCGTGATCTGTAGATCGAGATTGTGGTGTCGGCTCTCCTTTTGAAGAAAATAAGCGCCGGCCAATCCGGAAATGCCGGCTCCAACGATTCCGACACGTATTGCTTGAGTCAATTAAAGTCTCCGCTTTCTCAAATTCTTGAGGACCCTAGTATAACTGATCCCATGGCGCGCCCCGCGGATGCTCATCATTGTCACCGGTCGTGGGCGCCCGCTGAAGTACCCATCTCCTTGCTCCTCACCGCATTTGAAACGCGTGGCTGGGCTCTCATAAGTTTCGAACACGTTCTCCAGACTGGGCTTCGGTGTTGCTGAACATGAGCCAGGATGAATGCGGCGACAACTCTAAATCAATCCTGCCCGCTCCGCGCGGCGAATAGCTTCCAGGCGTGTGTGTGCATCTAATTTCTGCAGCAGATGCTGCACGTGGTTGTTGACGGTGGTACGGCTAATATGAAGTTCTTGGGCGATTGACGCCGTTGACGCCCCTCGAGCCAGCCAGCATAAGACTTCCCGTTCACGGGGCGTGAGTTCCACGTGACGGGCTGCAGCCCGGCGAGAATGGATCAGTGCCCGTACCTGCTCCCCGGAAAGATCGGTCTGGGAAATAAGGAAATCGCGAACTAACAGTTCCAAACGTTTTGGAAAGTCGACAGAATGAATGATGTGGATCGAGTACGGTGGCCTGGAATTCCCTGCCTTGACAAGCAGGACTGAAATGTTGCACCAGATCTTTCTCGCCCGAGTGTTTACCTGGATGTCGGAGTTGGCAACCGGCCGCTTATTGTGAACTTCCCGGCGAATAACACAGTCGGCTGAGCATATTGGTCCGCTCTCATCTGTTCCCCCCACCAGCTCCCAACAGGGTTGGCCTATAGCCTCTGAAGCTGCGATGCCGAAAAAAATCTCGGCCGCCTGATTCCAGGCCACAATCAACCCAGAAACATCGATAGCGAACGCGGGGTCAGCGGTGCTTTCGATGAGTTCGCGAATTTCTTCAAGGTGCATCTCGAACCCATCACAGAAATGATGTTGATTGATTATTGCCTTCACAGCCGGAAAGCGCAAGTCTGAAATCAGATTCACAAGTCCGATTTCAAAAAACCTTGAGGGGGCGCATCAGCGTGTACATTTGACGATTGAGCCTGTGGAGAAGCCATGAGTCTTGATCTTACAACTAAGTCGAAGCAGCACCCGAGTTGTTCGGCAAGAAAACTCATCGTCTTTGGTTTGCTTGGGAGTGTTTTTTCAGCTGGTTGCATGCGGCCGCGGGAAGGCAGCCAAGTAACAGGAAATCTGACACCTGAGACAAGGACGGCGTCTTCTGCGAGATTATTGGAACTCGGGAAAACCGCCTACGAGAAGAACTGTGCTCCGTGTCATGGGTTGCAAGGGGATGGGCAGGGAGCAGCTTCTTATCTGCTCTATCCGAAGCCTCGCAATTTCATCCTAGCTAAATACCGGCTTGTGTCCACCTGGGACTACGCTCCCGCCGATGAAGATCTCTTCCGAACGATTTCGCGTGGCATGCCGGGCTCAGCCATGCCCTCCTGGGCGCATCTGCCGGAAGAGACGCGATGGGGGTTGGTTCATTACATAAAGTCATTTGCGCAAAACCCCATTGAGATTGGCCCGGACCGTCAACCCACAGGTGTGGGCGACACACCTAGCGGCCGCATCAAGGTCCCCCCTGAGACACCCTATACCCCAGAAGCGAAGGTGCGCGCCCAGCAACTCTTTAAGACCAGTTGTGCTCCTTGCCATGGGCCGGAGGGCAAAGGAGATGGTCAGCAGGAACAAGAGGATTCGGAAGGTTTCCGCCTTCGGCCCCGCGACTTGACAGCGGGCATTTTTAAAGGGAGTCCTGACCCTTCAGAAGTGTATAAGCGGATTGTGGCCGGGCTGCCGGGTTCACCTATGCCCGCAAGCCTGCATCTCTACGGGAATGCCGCGTGGGACGTAGTCCATTTCATTCTGGAGATGTCGAGCCCCGAACAAAGAGCAAGGATGGAGATGAAGCGTTTTCAGATTCCCGCCACGCGTGTTGACAGACTGCCTGACCATCCGGGTGACTCCATCTGGAGAAGCACCCCTGCGGTTAACCTGCACCTCATGCCGTTATGGTGGCGCAATAACCGTCCCGAAGTCGCTGCCGTGCAGGCCCTGCATAATGGGAAGGAAATCGCGATTCAGATAATCTGGTCCGATCCAACGCACGATCATACCGCGATGCGACCTCAGGACTTCAGGGACGCCGCGGCTATTGAGTTTTCGCTGACTCCTGATCCTCCGTTCTTTGGCATGGGCGGGGAAGCCGCACATGCGGAGTCGGTTAATATCTGGATGTGGAAGTCCGAACGGCAGGCCGACCTGGAGCCTGCTTTTCAGGATCTGGACAAGATTTACCCCAACATCGGTATTGATTCGTACCCCAACCTGCTGCGTTCACCCCTGGAGCAGCCGACGCGCCGTGCGCTGACGCTCGAGTCAGACCCAACGTTTGTTACCGGCTGGGGGACAAAAAACATCGTCTCGGACCCTACGCGGAAGAGTTCAGTTGAAGACCTTGCCGCTAGGGGATTTGGCACTCTCAAGGCTCGTCCCATGGTTGACCAGCAGGTGACCGCCACCGGAGTGTACATGACTGGATCTTACCGCGTTGTTTTCAGAAGGACGCTGGCCGGTAAAGGAAAGAGCGCAGTGTCACTTCGACCCGGAAGCCGAATTCCTGTCAGCTTTGCTGTTTGGGACGGCAGCGCTGGCGATCGTGACGGTAAAAAGTCGATCACAATTTGGCAAGAGCTTTCTATATCGAATTAGGCGCAGGCGCCCGTGGAGGCTGAAGGGTCGTCTTAAGAAGGAGAATGATCCATGCCGGATGAATCTCAGAAAACCGATCGCAAATTAACCCGGCGTAACTTCTTGCAATGGGTTGGAGTTGGAACAGGAGGCGCCCTATTGGCACTGGAGCCCGGGTGTCGTTTATTGCAACCTGTGGTTACGGACGAAAATCCCCTTCACAGAGAGGTGGCCCGTGATTGGGAAAAAATTTATCACGACCAGTACAAATATGATCATTTCTTCGACTGGGTGTGCTCCCCTAATGACACCCACGCATGCCGCATTCGCGCCTATGTCCGGAACGGAATTGTCGTGCGCTCTGGTGAGACTTACAACTACCACCAATACGCAGATCTCTATGGTAACCACGCTACCAGCAATTGGGAACCTCGACAATGCGCCAAAGGTTACACCTTTCACCGTGTCATTTACGGTCCCTACCGCCTGCGCCACCCCATCGTCCGGAAGGGGTGGAAGGCCTGGGAGGAGGCGGGATTTCCCGAGCTGACGCCTGAACTCCGGTCCAAATATATGTTTGACGCACGCGGTCAGGACGAGTTCATTCAGATCACCTGGGAAGATGCTTTCCACTGTATCGCCAAAGCACTGGTGGCTATTTCGAAGCGGTATAGCGGCGAGAACGGGAAGAAAAGGTTGCTGGCCCAAGGCTACCAGCCCGAGATGGTTGAAGCCGCGGGCGGGGCCGGCACCCGATGCATCAAGATGCGGGGAGGCATGGGGCTGCTCGGGGTGTTAGGGAAATACGGAATGTACCGGTTTAACAACTCCCTGGCATTGTTGGATTCGCTCATCCGAAACGTCGGTCCCGACAAGGCGCTGGGAGGCCGGAACTGGTCCAACTACACTTGGCACGGCGATCAGGCGCCAGGTCACCCTTGGATCCATGGCCTGCAGGCATCGGACTGCGACTTCAACGACCTTCGATTCTCCAAGCTGATTATCATGGACGGCAAGAATCTGGTCGAAAACAAATTGACCGATTCGCACTGGTTTATCGAGTGCATGGAGCGGGGCGGTAAGGTCGTCGTCATTGCACCCGAATACGGCCCTCCGTCGACGAAGGCTGACTACTGGGTCCCCATCCGTCCGGCTACCGACGCGGCACTCTGGCTTGGCATCACCCGACTCCTGATTGAACGCAAGGCTTATGACGAAGACTTTCTAAAACGATTTACTGATTTCCCCCTATTGGTGCGCACCGACAACCTACGGCGGTTGCGCGCGCACGAAGTTTTTGCCAACTACAAGAGTTCCCTGTCGCCCGATGGCCCCTCGATGAAAATTCAGGGCCTGACGCAGCAACAACACGAGGCGCTCGGTGATTTTGTTATCTGGGAGACCGAAGCGAACGCGCCCCGGCCCGCGACCCGAGATCAAGTCGGAAAATCAATGCCCTTCAAACCGGCCCTGGAAGGGAGTTGGCAAGTGCGTCTGGCTAAAGGCGGCACAGTACGAGTGGCCACACTATGGACGTTGTATCAAACACACTTGAAGGACTACCACCTCGACACCGTCTGTGAAATCACTCGAGCGCCTCGCCATCTGATTGAGCAACTGGCCGACGACATTGCTACCATGAAGCCGGTAGCCATCCATCAGGGAGAGGGGATTAATCACTGGTTCCACGCCACGGAAATGAATCGCGCCGCCTATCTTCCCTTGATGCTCACGGGCAACATTGGCAAACCGGGAGCGGGGTGCCACACCTGGGCGGGCAATTATAAGGCAGCCGTTTTCCAGGGATCCGCTTGGTCTGGTCCAGGTTTTAAGGGCTGGGTGGCCGAAGACCCCTTCCATCCCAATTTGGACCCGAATACTTCCGGCAAGGACATCCCCGCCCACGCTTACACGAAGGACGAGGAGCCGGCTTATTGGAACCATGGTGATCTTGCTCTGGTAGTGGACACTCCCAAGTTTGGCCGCAAGAATTTCACCGGAACGACGCACATGCCCACCCCTACCAAGGCGATACTCTTTACCAACGTCAACCTGATTAACAATGCCAAGTGGGCCTACGGGGTAATCAAAAACGTCAACCCCAACGTCGAGATGATCGTTTCCTTCGACATCCAAATGACCGCCTCGATCGAGTACTCCGACATCGCCCTGCCTGCCAATTCCTGGCTCGAGTTTGAAGATCTGGAAGTGACGGCCAGTTGTTCCAACCCGTTTCTGCAAATCTGGAAAGGCGGCATCACGCCGGTATTCAACAGCAAGGATGATCTGACGATCATTGCCGGCATCGCCGCAGCTCTCTCGGAGGTAATGGGGGACAAACGCTTTCGGGACTATTTTAAGTTCGAACTGGAAGGAAAGCGAAGTGTCTACCTGCAGCGATTGCTGGATTCTTCCACGACCACTGCCGGCTACAAAGTCGAAGACGTCATGGCTGGAAAGTACGGCCCTCCGGGAGCCGCGCTGATGAACTTCCGCACCTATCCGCGGATCCCGTTTTACGAGCAGATTCACGATAGCGAACCATTCCAGACCGACACCGGCCGCCTGAATGCCTATGCGGATATCCCAGAAGCAATCGAATACGGCGAAAACTTCATCGTGCACAGAGAGGGACCGGAAGCAACCCCCTATCTCCCCAATGTCATTATCAGCAGCAATCCGTACGTACGACCGGAAGACTACGGGATCTCCCCAAAAGCTGAGCACTGGGACGCGCGCACCATTCGAAATATCAAGATGCCGTGGAGCCAAGTCAAGGAGACCCGGAACTTTCTGTGGGAGAAAGGCTACCAGTTCTATTGCCTGACGCCCAAGACTCGCCACCGGGTCCACAGTTCTTGGTCCAATGTCGACTGGCACATGCTCTACGACTCAAACTTCGGCGACCCGTTCCGCCTGGACAAGCGTGCCCCATCCGTCGGAGAGCATCAGTTGCACATCAATCCTGCCGCGGCTCGAGATCTAGGAATCAACGATGGCGACTACGTCTTTGTCGACGCTAATCCAGCCGATCGTCCTTACCTGAATGCCAACCCCGCGGATCCTTTCTACCGGGTATCGCGTTGCATGCTGCGGGTTAAGTACAATCACGCCTACCCGTACAACGTCGTGATGATGAAGCACGCGCCCTTTATCGCTACCGAGAAGAGCGTCAAGGCGCATGAGACCCGTCCGGACGGCAGGGCCCTATCGGAAAACACTGGCTACCAGGCCAACCTGCGATATGGCTCGCAGCAGTCCATTACGCGCAACTGGCACATGCCTATGCACCAGACCGACAACCTGTTTCACAAGGCCAAGGTCTCCATGGCATTCATTTTCGGCGGCGAAGCCGACAACCACGCGCTCAATACAGTTCCCAAAGAGACCCTGATCCGGATCACCAAGGCGGAAGATGGAGGGCTCGGTGGAAAAGGGATTTGGAAGCCAGCCACCACCGGACATACACCGGATAACGAAAGCGAAACAATGAAGCTTTATCTGGAAGGTGGACTGACTAGGGTGAGCAAATGAGGGACAACGAATGCCTGATCTTTATCCGGCTCGGAAGTAGAGGGAGAAAAATGCCCTACAACGATCCTGATCCGAAGGATCCGACGATGCTGGTTGGCGTTGAAATACCTGCTGAGCAGGATGCAGACCTCGAAATGGCATACGCTTTCGCTGAAGAGTTCGCCGCCATGGGGTTTTCGGAAAAGCGTCTGCTGTCTCTCTTCCACCAGCCCTTTTATTCCGCTGCTTATCGCGCATGCAAGAACTTGGGCGAGGAGAAAATCAAGTCCGTCATTCGGGAAGCTCTCCATGTGTGGGGCGGTTCCCGGTTCGTCATCCAAGAGAAGCGCGACAGCCTCGACACATCGAGGGATAGTCATGGAGCAGCAGAAACCGGGCCGCGCATCGGAAGAAATGAGGCCGGCTATGAGTAAAGTGTACAACTGGCAACTCGGGCGTGAAATGAGTTACCCGTATGAGGCGAAATTTCCCGAACGTCAGTTCGCCTTTGTGTTCAACATCAACCGTTGCATTGCCTGTCAAAGCTGCACCATGGCATGCAAATCCACGTGGACCTTCAGCAAAGGCCAGGAACACATGTGGTGGGCTAATGTGGAGACGAAGCCCTACGGCGGCTACCCCCAGTTCTGGGATGTAAAGATCCTTGAATTGCTGGAGAAGGCAAACCCTGAAGGTCAGCGATGGACCGGCCCGACTTCCGACAATGCAACGTCGTTGTATGGACGCTTTGCCGGACAGACCATTTTTGAGGCGGCGGAAAAAACACTGGACCCTCCAAGTTCTCGCGTCTTGGGATATCTGCCTGCGGACGAGGAGTGGAACTCACCGAATATTTATGAAGACAACCCGGTAGGCAAGAGGGGCGTCCGCGACAGGCTGCACGAGACGGGCGAACAACTTCCGGTCCATAATACTTGGTTCTTCTACCTGGCGCGGATCTGTAATCACTGCACCTACCCGGCTTGCCTAGCCGCTTGCCCGCGCAAGGCGCTCTACAAACGGCCGGAAGACGGCATCGTGCTGCTGGATCAAAGCGAGTGCCGCGGCTACCGAAAGTGCGTAGAGGCGTGTCCCTACAAGAAGACCATGTATCGTGGCAACACCCGTGTCTCCGAGAAGTGCATCGCTTGTTATCCGCGAGTCGAGGCGACCGACCCCGAGAGCGAAGGCGAGCCAATGGAGACCCGATGCATGACGGCCTGCATTGGGCAGATCCGGATGCAAGGATTGGTGAAACTGAACCCTGACGGAACTTGGGCGGAGGACCGGTACCACCCCCTGTATTATTTGGTTCAAGTGGCCAAAGTAGCCTTGCCACTTTATCCCCAGTTGGGGACTTCGCCGAACGGCTACTACATCCCGCCGCGCTGGGTTCCCCGGGAATATTTGCGGCAGATGTTTGGCCCTGGAGTCGACCGCGCATTGGAACGTTATAACAATCCCGACCGGGAACTGCTGGCAGTGTTGCAGCTGTTCCGGCGCTCCAACCGGATTATTTACCGTTATGAAATCAAGGAAGGTCCGCTGGTTTATGAAGGCACCTATCGGGGCAGACCCGTACGCATTTACAACGATACAGCGATCGCGTTTGGCAAAAACGGCACGGAACTGTTTCGCACCAGCGTGGAGGAACCAGTGCATGTGCGTCCCGGCAAGCACCAGAATTCGATTTGACAACCCCGCAGACTGAAGGAACCAAAGGAATGACTCCCAGTGACGATCAACGCCTTGGGGACGAAGCTCTCTGTCGCAGTGTTTTTTACAATCTGCTGTCGCTGGCATTGCACCCCCCGACAGCGGAAATTTGCAGTGCCATAAAATCAGAAAGTGCGGACCTTGCCCTGCGAGAGGCTGCGGCTGTACTCGACGCGTCCCCCATAGATCAGACTTCCACAGGGGGGTCCGAAAAGGGGAATCGCCGTCCGGATCTGGGCTCGCGGGTTGATCAATGGATCGCGACTTTTGACGGTCTCTCCCTGCAACTGTTGCTCTCTTCATATGGACAGCTGTTCGGCCATACAACCAGAGGGCCGGTTTGCCCTTATGAGACGGAATACGGTCAGGAAGCAGTTTTTCAGCAGCCGCGTCAGCTGGCGCAAATTACAGGGTTTTATCGCGCCTTCGGACTTGCCACACGAAGCGCTGAGCGCGAGCGGCCCGATCACATCAGCTGCCAACTGGAATTCCTACAGTTTCTTTCCCGCAAGGAGGCCTATGCGCTGGGATGCGGAGGTTTCCCGATGCTGGAGGAGACCCGGAAGGCGACTCGACTCTTCCTGCGGGATCACCTGGGCCGGTATGGAAGGGCCTTTGCGCATATGCTTCGAGAACACGAGCCGGAAGGCTTTTTCGGCAGACTGGCCGACCTGATGTTCGACTTTATTACTTTCGAATGCCGGCGCCTGCGAATTGAGGCGGGTCCGCCCCTGCTGCAGCTCCGGACGGACGGGGAGGGCCATGTGCCAATGGCCTGCGGCAGCGGGGAATCCGAACTGGTGCAGCTGGAAACTCCCTTTTCATCCGCCAGGTGAGACCGAAAAAGATGCCCGAGCTTCAACTTGCCGTGGTTTGAGCGCCGAAGCGGCAGTAGGAGACTACGAAGAGAGGCCCTTGCGGCAATTGGAGATAAAGTTGACGCAATGAAAGTTCATGACTCTGGCGGAAACCTCGCTCTTTCGTGCCGCATCGACTACGATGCGCGACTGGTGGAAGAGGCCGTCCTGTTGAGGATGGCCAGCCATCCTGAAGAAGCCAGATTCCGCAAGAGCCGCAACCCAATCTATGAAGTGGTTGATAGCGAACAACGAGAAAAGCGCTTTCGAGAATTCCACAGCGAATGGTTTGTTCGCCTCAGGATGGGAGAGCCTATTGTCGCCGCGCTTGGGGAGCAACCGACGCTTGGCGAAGACGTCCTCATCTGTTGTGTTGTTCGGGCGCTGTCCTCTTACGAAGAAGGGGCAGATCTGCACCAGCGGCGCAGTAACGGAGGCGTGGGAGAACAGGGTCATCCGAACCGTGACAGGTTGAGAACGAATGTTCGGTCTCATTGCGTGGGGCCATCCACCAACGAGGCTCTCTCAGGTTCGATGAAAACACCCCGCCAGGACGCACATATGTATGCGAGCACGCTTCGGACACAGACTTCCCAAGACACTTCCATTGCAGGGGACAGTTCTAAGACGGAAAACGCCTCGAACCGGGCCGCCGCGGAAAAGATCATCGTAGTTAAACTCCAGCCTGCCTCCTTTTTAAATTCCGATCGCCTGCGGGCATTCCTCCGGCACGAATTTATGCATATTGTCGATATGCTGGATCCCCGGTTTGGCTACCAGCCGGTGTTGCCCAAATCGGAATACGGCCCGGCTTATGACCATCTGGTGAAAGATCGATACGGGGTTCTCTGGGACACCTGGATCGACGGACGATTGCAACGCCGAGGCTGGGCAGGCGGCCACGTTTGCGGGCAGCGACGCGCGGAGTTCATCGCGACTTTTCCCATGTGCGGGGATGAGGTGGAAGAAAAATTTGCGCAGTTCTTCAACGCCGATTTCCTGACTCACGGGGCTTTGGCGGCATTCGCTTTAAATCCAGGGGGGGGCTCCAAGGTAGGAGTTGGGCGGGGCCGGGCGCAACCGTGTCCGCTCTGCCGATTCCCTACATCAGATTTCATCGATGGCACACGCCAGTTAACAAAGGAGGCAAAACAACAGATCGCGGTGGATTTTCCCAACTGGCGACCCGGGCACGGACTTTGCCGTCAATGTTCCGATTTGTACTTGGCCCGCGGATTATCCCAGAGCGCGGAAGCTGGGCTGCCGGGAACCCAGCGCCGCCAGGCGGATAACCTCGCCGCCTATGAAATCAATAAAAAAGCCTGATAACGTGTTGTTTGTGTCCAGCTGATTTTGTTCCGAAGGCAGCTAACCCTGAAGGTCTATCCCTAGGACGTCAATAGGGTGATCTTTTCAACGAAGTGCCAACACGCCATTCGGGCATTGACCTACCTGGCCCGGTCGGGCAAGTCCTGCGCCCGAGAAATCAGTCGCAATCAGAAGTTGCCCTACCATTTTACTGGAAAGATACTTCAGGTCCTGCAGAAGACGGGCTTTGTGAGATCGGTAAGAGGTGCCGGTGGAGGGTTTGTTCTTACGCGGCCGGCAAGCAAAATCCGTCTTATCGACGTCTGGTCAGCTATAGATGGAACTGAGAAATTTGAGGGGTGCCTCTACGGTTTGAACCAATGCTCAGAGCTGAAACCCTGTCCTTTGCATGAGAATTGGACAATCATGCGCCGTCACATAGAAAAGAACTTGAGCAACCAGAGCATTGCAGATCTGACTTACCCCAAGACATGAAATCTGAACCCGCTGAAAGTTGCGGCGGACCTCTCAGAGAAACAAACACCTGCTTTCTGTCGGCGTAATCCCAACTTCACAGACTTTCAAAAACAGTAGCTTCAGGCCGAAACACCCTTTCTCTGGAGTGACCCCTATGGGCAGGGCTACACCTAATTATAATTAATGGTGCCTGTCATGCCTCCCGTTGAGTGGGACCGCAGCTCTTCGCTCCCTCTCTATCAAAAAGTCGTCGACGACTTCGACAATCGGCAGTAGGTAAGCGTCAAGAGCGCAGTGCCCCTCACGCCGAAGATCACATCCAGTCCTGGGAAACAACGGGTTGCGGCAGGTGGAGCAGACTTCATCGCGCACTTTTTGGACGTAGTGTTCCATCCGATCGCTGTGAACCGAACTGACGATGTGTACCAAACCGTCCAGGTGGATGGAAATTGGGCACCGATCGAGTTTTTTAAGGCCGCAAAGACTATTGGGCTGCAGTTCGGGGCAGATAGGACAGATAAGGCTCTTTAATCTATCCTCCAGCTCCCGTGACTCCTGGCTCGTAAGCATATTAATCCATTCCTCCTTGCTAGCCGTCTGCGTTCGAAAAGGCAAGATTTATGCCATAGGCGCATCGCTCAAATCGCGAACACTCAAGCATTGGCGCTTACTGCTTGGCCGGCGTCTACAAAGACGAACGCAGACCGAGCGTTCCTGTTAGCGCCATCGGAAAGGATCCGCAAAAATCATCTCTGAATGTGCAGTGCGGAAGAAATCAGAGAGGCCCGGCCCCGACTAGGAGCTTGGGGCAAATTGCTGTCGAGACCGGTTAAGAGCGAACTGAGGAAGGAGGCCCGTCTTCGGCGCGATTACTCCTGGGGCATGTCCGTCGCCGATTTCGAGCCTCCCGAGTTGGAGGTGTGACTCTGTTTTTCTGTCCTTTTACTCACGCAAGTTTCGGGCCAAAACTAGGATCCTTTTTGACACGGCGAAAAAAGGCTGAAAGCATAGCTGCTTGCGTGACAAAACGAGCTATGGCTACGAAAAGACACTCCGTCTGAAAACGCTGGCGCGTAAATTCTTGCGAGATTTGCCCCAGAGGAGTTGGCTTTGCGACCCAACTTTGCCGGCGGCGCTTGAGTCGAGCCATGGCCTTGATCTTCTAAGGGCGAGAACTCGAAAAGGATTCCACTCAAGAATTCCCGGCAAGTTTGACGGGGCAACAGGAGGCTTGGTGCGCTGTTTGCACCGTTAAGGTTCTTTGAAGATGCGGGTAGAGTGTACTATTGACACCTGCAGAAGAAATGCCCGCGCCAGGCAAGCTCAGCGCGGTCTGACATCGGAGCCGCGGCGTGAGCGAGCGGCCACTGAGTGCTGAGGACTGAGCAACGATACTCGCTCAGCACTCAGTCCTGAAAGTGCCTGTCTCTATCAGGCACCGCGGAGGACATTACTTGTGCAGGATGCAATACGTAGCCAGTGAGGAGCCAATGAGGCCATCCGTATTTCAATCACTTCTTCCGGAGCGGGGGGACTTTTATTTTTTGTTCCTGCGCATTTTCACCCTGCTGGGGGGGATAGCATGGTACCTGCTGGTCCCCTATGAGGCCGAACGCCGCAATTTTCTCGCTTGGCTCCTGGGGGCGTATGCCTTCTACACCGTATGTCTTTATGCATTGGTGATCCTTCGTCCCGCGGCCATTCGCATTCTCTACCTGGTGACCCTCGCAGTTGATCTCGGTTTTGTCTACATGCTGATTCTGCATGTTGGCCGGCTGAGGGGGAGTTTTTTCATCGCCTACTATCTCTTGACTGCAGTTCACTCGTTTTATTTTGGTCTGAAAGTCGGACTCCCTTCGGCACTGGTCATATCTGCCTTATACCTTTCCAGCTATTATCGCTTGAATGGTCCAGTGGTGATTCCGTGGCCTGATCTCATCTTGAGAATCTCTTTCTTATTTCTCATCGCGCTCTCGTTGGGTCTTTTGTCCGACCGCGAAAAACGAATGCGGAAAAAACTGCTCGAGCTCAATCAGGAACTGAGCCGCAAGAATGCCATCCTGGAGCAAACATATCGACACCTTTCAATAGGAAAGTTGATTGGCGAGATTGCAGAAGGTATCAACGGTCCCCTCGGCACCATTTCGCTACGTTCGGAATTTTTGATGGCCGAAGCGCGCGACCGCAAGATGCCTGCTGAGTTCGCGCGCGGGCTTGAGGTGATGCATCGCTGCAGTCACCAGGTGGCGCAGGTGGTAAGAAGTCTCCTGGCATTTTCCAAACAGGAGTACGAGCAGCAAGCGCTGAACTTTAACGAGCTGGTGGAGGATGCGCTGTTATTAACGGAGCGAGGTTTCAAGGGAAAGAATATCACCGTTCAAAAGCAGCTGGAGCCACAGTTGCCCTCCGTTCTGGGAGATTCCTCCGAACTTAAGGGGGTATTGATCAGCCTCATAAGCAACGCCATCGACGCTTTGCCGAAGGGAGGGACGATCAGGCTGTATACCCGCACCAGTTTTGCTGAGGGCCGATCGGTTATCTGTGAGGTGCACGATAACGGAACCGGTATTCCGGAAGAGGACCTGGAAATAATTTTTAATCCTTTCTTCACTACCAAGGCCAAAACGGGGGGGATCGGGCTTGGCTTGTCCACCAGCCTCAGCGTGATGAAAAAGCATAATGGGCTCATTGCGGTGCGCAGCCTTCTTGGGAAGGGTTCGGTGTTCACTATGTCGCTGCCGGCTTTTCGTCCGGCGCTTCCTGTTCGCAAGGGCGCAGCCTGAAAGTGATGGCAGAAAAAAGCAGAGTTTTGATCCTGGACGAAGCCGACATGGCGGAATCAATCGGGCTGATGCTGGCGCGTAAGGGATTTGATTGCAACGTTTGTGTGAACCGCAGCGAGCTCGGACGCGTCATTGCATCCACCCGACCAGACATAGTAGTCACCGGGGTACGGCCGTCGGGTGCGAAGTCCTGGACCATTCTCGAGGTCATCAAGAAGCAAAATCCCGATCTTCCTGTAGTTATTGTCACTGGGTTCGCGACCGTGGATGCGGCTGTCGAAGCCATGAAAAGGGGGGCTGCTGACTTCATCTGCAAACCCTTCCACGCGGACGAACTGTTTTTGAAAATTCAACGAGCCCTTACCCACGTGCAAACTCAAGCGGAAAATTCGCTGCTTCGTCATCAGCTGTATGCCGACGATCACGTATTCCCGGAGCTTCTCGGCCGAAGCAGCGCTATGAAGCGCGTTTTCGAGATGCTGGAAAGAGTGCACGCCTCGGAGAGCTGTGTTTTTCTTACCGGCGAGAGCGGAACCGGAAAAGAACTGGTCGCACGGGTGATTCATCGCATGAGTGCCCGACGCCACGAAAAATTTTTTCCGGTGAATTGCGCGGGAATGGCAGAGAACCTGTTGGAGAGGGAGGTATTCGGACACGAAAAGCAAGCGTATGCCGGCGCGGCCAGTGCCCGGAGGGGCCTCCTTGAAATGGCGGAACATGGGACCCTTTACCTGAAAGAGGTGGGTGAGACCTCGCTTTCCTTTCAGGCTAGCCTGCTGAACGTCCTGGAGCACAACGAATTTCATCGCGTAGGAGGGAACAGGGTACTCCACGCCGACGTGCGAGTGATTGCTTCCTCCAGAAACAATCTGGACGATCGCATCGCTTCGGGCGCTTTCCGCAAAGACCTGTACTACCGACTGTGCGTGGTACGCATTCATCTGCCTTCCTTACGAGAACGTAAAGAGGACATTCCTCTGCTGGTGGACCATTTTCTTCACAAGCATGGGCGAAAGATTTCCAAACGGATCACCGGAGTCAGCGCTGAAGCGCTCCAGAAACTGGAGGCACATTCCTGGCCTGGGAATATCCGGGAACTTGAGAACGTGCTCGAGCGCGCCGTTATCATGGCCGCGGGACAATCAATCACTCCCGCAGATTTGCTTCTGGAAAGAGCTTCCGAGATCTCAGAACCAGGGCGCCTTACCACGCTGGAGGCCATGGAAAAACAACTGATTGAACGGACTCTGGTCGAGTGTAGGTGGAATAAGAGCGTAGTGGCCAAAAAGCTTGGCATTGGAAGACGGACGCTTTATGACAAGGCGTCTCGTTTCGGAATTGGCCTCAAACCTGCAGAGTAATGGCTCACGAATCCAATGAACAAATGGGCTGCCGTGTCCGATGCGTTCATTGAGTACGCGTTAGTTTAGACATTCATTAATGCCATGAGGGACGCACCAAAGCCCGGCTTCGATGGGCCACTGGAGCGCCACTCCGAATCAATGGGCGAGCTAGACCTCGTCTGATTTTTGGGTTCACCCATGCTCTACCAAGCTTATGTGCCAGGCGCTTCAAACAGCACAGCCAAGAAAAAAATTGTATACCTCACACTGGTCACTGAATCGGATGCCGAAATCATGAGCGCTCAAGGTCTTGCTGCTTTGCGGCGCGAGCGCATGATGCGCCTTTGCCAGGAAGCTCAAGCGCAGGGAGCGCTCCTCGGCTATGAGGATCTGGTTCAGCTTCTCCTGAGCAGTCTCAGCACCCTCAAAAGAGATCTGAGATTGCTGCGCAATCAGGGGCAAAGCGTGCCACTCTACCGCAAACGCCAGCGATCCCTGCTGCCACGCCAGATCGGCATTGAAAAACGTGCCGAGGCTGAAAGCACGCCTTAAGTTGTACTTTCAGAACCCTCGTCTTGGGCTCAAAAGGCCGCACAGACTGTGCAAAAATCACACACTTTGCCGTCTGTTTGAAAGCGGGTTTTCACCCATAACTGGTTCTAACCTCCCATCTTGGAATGGCTGTTCGAGTTCACACCCGGTCTCCTATTCAGGGCTAATCCAGAGAGAAACCGCTGCCTGGGCATGCCGCAATGCGCCAGGGCACGGGAATTGCTCAAGAAGTGAGGGACTTTTTAAAAAAGGAATCGATCAGGAGTGGCTGCTGGAAGGATCAAGCCAGGCAAACGCGGCCGGTATTGGCAGCCTGGTGATGCAGCGATTAACCACTTCAGTTCACCGTCGAAGGGGGTTTTATGAAAATTAAAGGACGCTTTCAAATCTGGGTCGTCGGCTCAGTAATGGTCCTTGGATTCCTCAGTGTCTTTCTTGCCGCCCGCCTGGAAGTGGATCAACAGTATGGTCCGCTCGATAAGGAATTTTATTTATCTGATACCCAAGTCCAATTCATCAGGCCGGGTTTGGAGTTTCAAATTCTTGAAGTGACCATTGGAGCCGATCGCAAGCCGGTCGTAAAGATTTCACTCAAGGATCCCAAAGGCTTGCCTCTGGACCGCGATGGCATTTTTACGCCGGGACCGATTTCAACTACGTTCGTTATTGGCTACATTCCTGCTAACGCCACTCAGTACACGAACTACAATATTCGGAATGTTGCCAGCACGATAACCGGAAAAACCGCCACTCAGGCTACCAGTGATTCCGGGGGAAAATGGGCCAAGGTGGAAGACGGCGTGTACACGTACACTTTTGGAAATGCGCTGCCGGCAGGCTTCGACGGAAGCCTCACCCACACCATTGCTGCTTATGCCCGGCGCGACCTGACGGAATTCAATTTGGATCGCTACGTAAAGAACGCCGTATTTCACTGGGTGCCCAACGGGGGGGAAGTGAAGCAATGGCGCGATGTCGTTCGCACTGCGAATTGTAACGAGTGCCATAACCCGCTTGCTCTGCACGGAGGGGCGCGGCAAGAAGTAGGGTTGTGCATCCTGTGCCATCAGCCGCAGACCTCCGACCCTGATACAGGTAACACCGTGGATTTCAAGGTCATGATTCACAAGATCCACATGGGTCCCAATCTCCCCAGCGCCAAGGCTGGAAAACCGTACCAGATTATCGGAAACCAGGGTAGGGTATTTAACTTTTCCGAACACGTGCTCTTTCCGCAAGACATCCGTAATTGTGAAAAATGTCATAAGAACGCCACCCAGGGCCTTGCGTACCTGCTGAAACCATCCGCAGCCGCCTGCGGCTCCTGCCATGATGACGTGAACTTTGCTACGGGTGTAGGCCACCCTGGCGGACCCCAGGCTTCCGACAATCTGTGCGCCACCTGTCATATTCCCGAGGGGGAGCTGGAGTTTGACGCCTCCATTAAAGGTGCGCACAAGATCCCAGCGAAATCAGCAGAGCTGAAGGGCCTTCAGTTGAAGATTTTAGGGGTCAGCAATACGGCGCCCGGCCAAAGTCCCACAGTTCTCTTTACGGTTACTGAAAAGGATGGAACGGCTGTTGCTCCGAGTTCTCTCAACTTCTTACAGCTGGTGCTAAGCGGGCCGACCAAGGACTATGAGAATCTGATCATTGAGCCGGCACGCGATGCGGTTCCCACGGCGGATGGCTACACGTACACTTTCAAAGGGAAAATTCCCGAAAACGCCAAGGGGAGCTTCATGGTTGGCGGGGAAGCTTATCGCATGGTCACGCTGGCTGCTGGAACTACCAAGGAACGACAGGTCCGCGAAACCGCCAATAACCCCGTGCAGTACGTTGCCGTCACGGATGCGAACGCAGTACCGCGCCGCCAGGTGGTTGCCACCGCCAACTGCAACCGTTGTCACGATGAGATGGTGATGCACGGAACCATCCGGCACGATCCGGAGAAATATTGCGTCGTCTGTCATATTCCATCAGGTACGGACGCGGCACGCCGGCCTGCAGACCAAATGCCGCCTCAATCTCGTGATTTCCGCTTCATGGTGCACCGCATCCACACGGGTGCGGATTTGACGCGGGAGTTCTCAATTTACGGCTTTGGCGGAGCCCTGGAGGCGAACGAGATTAACTTCCCGGGCGACCGGCGCGATTGCGAAAAGTGCCACGTGAATAACTCCTATCGGCTGCCTCTGGCATCCGGCCTGCAACCGGTGCCGGTGCAGCGGGAATTCTTTACTCCCTATCCTCCCACGACAGCCGCGTGCCTGGGCTGCCATGACGGCGAAGCCGCGGCCGCTCATGCTTACACCATGATCACGCCGTTTGGTGAAGCGTGCGCTGCGTGCCACGGTACGGGTAGAGAATTCGCTGTCGAGAGGGTTCATGCCCGTTAATCTCAGGTTGCGGGCGGGGGGCTGCAGAGCCGCGAACATTACCCGCGATATGATCCCCCCGCTCGTTTTTCATAATCGCGGTTCTGTAGCGTTTCTTTGGGGACCGGTCACAGTGCTGTTACTACTGATCCTGGCGCTGGGCGCCGGTCCCGCCCGCGCTCAGGCGCCGCCGGAAAAAGTCGGTAACGAGACTTGCCTCAGCTGTCACGATGTGGAACCGACGCTCTCCAGAACCCCTCATGCTGCCAAAGAATGTGAAAACTGCCACGGGCCGGGAAGCACTCACGTTGAAAACGGCGGAGATCTGAGCCTGAGCTTTCGGGCCAATCCAGCCCCATGGGCCGTGACGCAGTGTCTTTCCTGCCATCAGTCCAACACACACCTCACCGCCTTTCGTGCTTCCGCTCATGGAAGAAATTCCGTCGCATGCGTTTCCTGCCACCAGGTTCACCAGGAGCGTGCGGAGTTTGGACTCCTGAAAAAAGACCAGGCTGCTGTTTGCACGGATTGTCACCCGGCGACTCGGGCAGAGCTGCGCAAACCGTTCCATCACCCGGTTCTGGAAGGGGCAATGCGTTGCAGCGACTGCCATCAGCCGCACCTGGAAGAACGCAGGCCGCTGCGACGCCTCGTGCATGGATCTGACGATAGTTGCCTCTCGTGTCACTCTGATAAGAAAGGTCCTTTTATTTTCGAGCACGCTGCGGTAACGGTGAGTGGCTGTGAAACATGCCATCAGCCGCACGGCTCGGTCAATGCGAAGCTGCTCAGACGAACGCAAGTGCACCAACTTTGCCTGGAATGTCATAGCCGGACCCCGGGAGTGGCCGGCAAACAGCCTCCCGCATTTCACGATATAAGGACCGCGCGTTTCCGGAACTGCACGACCTGCCACCGTGAAATCCATGGTTCAAATGCCAGCCGGATCTTCTTCAGATAATCGAGGACCCTATGCGCCACGCCTCACTCTTGTTTCGAGCCGGACTGATCGCTGCCCTGAGCATCGCGCAGTTGACCGCAACGCTTTTCGGAAAGGACGAGCGCTATCGATTCAATCTGGATTTTGGCTACCGCTGGAAAGCCGGCTTCCGTGGAAGTAAGGACCTCTACCGCAGCCAGTTGGACCTTGGCGAAGGCCCCAAACTTCTGGCGGGTGACTTTTTCGTCTCGGCGCCGAAAGGATCCAACCGCTGGTTCGATCGTGTGGAACTGCGAATGAACAGTTGGGGGGGCGAGCCCTATAATTCGGCGCAGCTGAGAGCCGCCAAGGCAGAGCTCTATGAGCTGTTCTTTAGCCATAGAAATGTCCAGTATTTCAACGCCATTCCTTTTTTTGCCAATCCCCTGTTTGAGCAGGGAGTGGCGGCTACGCAGCACCATTTCGACATCTCGCACCGCTTCATCAGCACGGATCTGCGCCTGAGACCCCAAAAAGCGGTGGTGCCGTTTCTCTCTTACCATCGCGCCGTGCGACAGGGACCCGTCCGCACCAGCCTGGTTGCGCAAGGTGATGAGTTCGTCATCCACTCTCAGATTGAAACGCATTCGGATGATTTCAGCGGCGGCGTGGAATTGAAGTTTGATGCTCTCTCCCTGCTTTTGGAACAGGGGATGCGCCGCTATCGTGACAAGAGCGCTTTTGATTCGCTTGGATTTCAAGGCGGCAATTCGCCGCGACCGGTGCTGGGCCGCGACATCACGCTGGAACGCTACCTGGCTCGGAATGACTGGGAAACGGATGTCCCCTTCACCAATGTCGTGCTCGCCGCGCAACCGCATGCAGACCTCAATGTCCGGGGGAAATTCTCTTATAGCATGTCCGATCTGGAGGGCTTGTTCCGGGATGAGGCAATCGGAACCTTCTTTGGACGCCCCGAATCTGCGTTCTTCAAGCAGGAAATTCAGAATGTCTCAGGACGTTCCAAGCAGCCGTCCTTGTTCGCGGACGTGTCCGCAGACTGGCGGGTCACAGATCGAATTCAAATACTCGAGCATTTTTATACCCGGCGGCTTCACATTTCAGGTTCTGCGGTTTTGGATCGTGTGCTCTTGCAAACGGAGCCGTTGCTGGGTCCGCCTGCAAGTCAGATCCAACAACGGAGTCTACTCGACGCGTTCCTTGCCTTCGATCAGGATGTTCAGGAGTTACAAGGCATTGTTTATTTCGCTCCTCGCCTCTCATTTCGAGTAGGCCATCGCTTCGAACAAAGAAACGTAGAGCTTGCGGAGGAATTTTCCTACAACCGCAACGTGGCGATCGCAGGCGTGACCTATGAACATTCTGCGACCAACAGGATTTCCGCCGAATACGAATACGGCCACACCACTCAGGCGGTTTTTCGTCTCGACCCGGTGGATTTTCATCGTGCACGGGTGCGCGGACGTCTTTCTCCCATAAATTGGCTGGAGCTGAACGGAAGCATTACCTTGTTTGATAACCGTGATCCACAACGCGAAATCGATTGGACCTCCCGAGATCGAAACTACACGCTCCAAGTCGGCTTCACGCCGCACCAGAGGGTGACGTTTACGGCGGAATATGAACGAAGCAATTTAAGAAGCAACATTATTATCATCGTTCCGCAAACGTTCACGCAGGACCGTTCTGTATACCGGGAGAGAGGTGATTATGGTTCGGCCCTGCTTTCAGTGCAGGTGGTACGCGGCGCACAGATCGATCTGGGTTATTCTGTCTGGGGGACAGTGGGCAGTTTCCCCATGAGCTATCATCAGCCCATGGCTCGGCTGGAAATCCCGGTCCACAAGAGGCTGGTGGTGTACGGCCAGTGGAATCACTACGACTACAACGAAAAGCAACTGCTTCTGCCGCAAGACTACCGTGTCCATCTCGCTCTATTCGGGCTTCGAATCTTGTTCGAAAACTGAGGATCTTCTCTTTCGGCGGTTCGTTTATCAATCCTTACACACCCACGATTGTTTAGTATCTCGTCGTTGAAGAAAAAATAATCCACGAGTGAATGGTTAGTAGCGAAAGGGTTTTTTTGGGGGAGATTGGCTCATTTATTGGGTGAAATACCATGGGCGCATTGGCCTCTTTCACCTTTAGTTAACTTAAAGTTTTTTATGCACAGCAAGTTAGGAGATTGGCCATCGTATGGCGATTCCCTTGCATCAACCAACATGGAGGAAATTATGAAGAAAGAATTCCTGCTCTCCTTAATCGCACTTCTCATTTTCAGCTATTCAATCTTGCTGGCAGCGGATGATGGAGCCGCCGTTTACAAAGGCACCTGTTTGAAATGCCACGGCGAACTCGGAAAAGGGGATGGCCCGGCCTCCAAGATGTTTAAGCAGGGCCTGGGCGATCTTTCAAGCAAGGCCGGAATGGCAAAGTATTCGGATGAAGATCTTCAAAAGCTCATCTCCGAAGGCGGCCCCGCCATTGGGAAGTCCAAGGTCATGGCCCCTCAAAAAGGGAAGCTAACCGATGCGCAGATCAGAGCGCTGGTCGCTTATGTGAAAGGGCTCCAAAAATAGTCGGATCTCGCGTCGGAAACGGAGAGGACCCGCTTTATGGGAGACATTAGAAATTCGCAAAATACCTCCTCGCTTTTAAGCAGACGGCTTCTCCGTTCCGTCTTTCGTATTGGGAGCATCAAATGAAATGGTTCCTGAGTGGGCTGGTGATCGCCTTTGTTGTGGGAATTGCCGCACTGCCGCCCGACCTCCTGCAAAAAAAGGTACAGCAGCCGATCGCTTTTAATCATCTTGTGCATAAGGATTTGGATTGCGCCTCGTGTCACGAGTTTGTCAAAGAACAGGCCTTCGCCGGATTGCCTTCACTGGATGTTTGCCTGGGTTGTCACGAATCCGCTGTGACGGAGAACCCGGAAGAAGAGAAGATTCGCCAGTTGGCAGCCGAGGGGAAACCGGTGGTCTGGCAAAGGCTGTTTCGCCAGCCAAGCCACGTGTTTTACTCGCACCGGCGGCACGTCACCATCGCCAAACTCGACTGTCAAAATTGCCACGGCAAGATGGGGGAGAGTCAGTCGCCTCCCCAATCCGTGCACAACCTCACCATGGAAGAGTGTATTTCCTGCCATGAAGCAAAAGGGGTTCGTGCTGGTTGCGTCGATTGCCATAGGTAGCAATCTGTTCGAGTAGCTTGCTTGACGCGGGTTCGTGGGGATGGGGAAACGTGGATCGAGCGATGCGAAGAGCCAGGATTTCTCAGCGAGGATTGAGTAAAACACGCAGGGGGTAAGTAATGAAGTTTAGCCGTAGAGGGTTCGTCAAATTTTCCGCAGGCTCGGCGGCGGGGTTAGGCCTTGCGGGTGTTTCGCTGAAGACTTTAAGCGATCTGACCGCCGCCACGACAGAAGAGAACTATCCTTCCAAAGGTCCGGAGTCTTTCCTGAATTCGATTTGCCAGCTTTGCCCGGGCGGTTGTGGTGTCACCGTACGCAAAGTCGGCGATCGTGTGGTTCGCGTCCAGGGAAACAGAAACAGTCCCATCAACCGGGGCGGTCTGTGCCCGATTGGAGTCGCTTCGCTGCAATATCTCTATCACCCTGCCCGCCTGCGGTCGCCTCTCAAGAGAGAAGGCAGTTCATGGACCAAGATAAGTTGGGACAGCGCGCTCGGCGAAATCGGGTCCAAACTGAGCTCGACTGTCGGCAGAGGGGAAGGCAGCCACGTAGTGATGCTTTCGCAGGAACTGCAAGGAGTGTTGCGACAGGTAGCCTCCGATTTTTTGGGCAAGCTGGGATCGAACAATTTGATTGAGACCAGCGGGCCGGGTGATGGAACGGGAGTAGCTGTTCGGTTAATGCAAGGTGTACAGAGCCGTCCTGCCTACGACCTCACGAACAGCAATCACATTCTTTGTATTGGGTGTGAGTTGCTGGAAGGCTGGTCGTCTCCGGTGTGGGTGATGAAGGGCTACTCGCAATTCCGAGGCAAGCGCCCCAGGGGAAGGCTGACCTACGCGGGTTCTCGACAATCCGTGACTGCTACCAAGGCGGACACTGCGGTTCAAATCCGACCGGGAACAGAAGGGCTCTTGGCCCTGGGCATCGCTTACGTCTTGATCTCAGAGCGCTTGTACGATTTCGAATTCGTCCAATCCCATTGTCAGGGTTTCGAAGATTGGCGGGACGAGAATGGGAGGTGGCACCTCGGGTTTCGCAACATGGTGCTGGAGCGCTACCCGTTGAACCTGGTCTCGGAAGTAACCGAGGTTCCCACGGAAAGAATTCTCAAGATTGCCCGTGAGTTCGGGGGAACGCGTCCCGCTCTGGCTCTGGCGGGTCCAATCGATTCAGTGACCGCCAACAATATTCTGGCAGCGCTCTCGGTTCACGCGCTCAATGCACTCGTAGGAAGCATCGACCGCCGGGGCGGGGTTTTGCTCCAGTACCCCGATCCGCTGGATACTTCTGAACCTGCTCAAAGCACTCCCTCTTTCCTCGGCAATTTTGCGCAACTTCTCCGGCTGGGCAAGGACCCTCTGGAAGCGGTAGAGCAGGCATTTGAGTCGGGAAAGCCTTATCTTCCCTCTGCCCTGATTACGCTGGACGCTGATCCCGTCTCTGACTCACATGATGCCAAAGCGCTTTCAGAAAAATTTCAGCAGGTTCCATTGATTGTCAGTGTTTCCTCTTTTCTAACCGCCACTGCTCAGCTGGCACACTACGTATTGCCCTCAGCCAGTTTCCTGGAATCTTGGGTGGAGCAGGAAAGCCCGTCGGGAATCCCCTTCCTTTATCACGGACTGGCACAGCCCGCGACCAGCGCGTTTGCAGAGAGTCGCGCGACCGGTGATATTCTTCTGGGGCTGACGCGATCTTTAGGCGTTCCGGTAAGTGATGAAGATTACGGCGCTCTGCTCAAGAAGAAAATTGCAGGGTTGTATGAGCGTAAGAGTGGCGCTGTGGCCGGGACGGTTTTCGACCAGCTGTGGCACCAATTGATGGAACAGTCCGGCTGGTGGGCGCCCACTTATGAATCGCCTGATCAGCTCGTCGAGCAGGTAGCGGCAAAAGGTGGTTGGTGGGACTCCTTTTATCGTTATGAAGATTGGTCCCGAACCCTGAGGAATCCTACAGGAAAATTCCATTTTAGCGTTTCTGGAATTGAGAGTCTGGTGGGAGGGGAGGCAGCAGGACAACTGGGCAGCTTGCCGCATTTCCAGCCGCCCGCGGAAGGGCCCGCCTCTGAAAAGTATCATTTTCTGGTCCGCTTCTTTGACCCCCTGGTGGCGGTCTCTCATCAGCCTCCTCTTCCGTTTGTAAGGGAAATTGCAGGAGGTCTCGTTCAGAATAACGCCGGCATCTGGGTGGAGATCAATGAAGCGGATGCCGAGGAGCTGGGGATCCATAGTGGCGAACTGGTGTGGGTGGAATCCATACGAAATCGACTGCAGGTGTTTGCACGGGTCAGCACGGGCGTACTTCCCGGGGTGGTGAATATACCGAGAGGAGTCAGCGGCTGGAGCGGCGACCCCTGGAGCGTCGGTTCTCCTGTAGCCAGTGCCACACTGGCTGAGCACGGAGCGGATTTCATGCCGAAATGGGGGGAGACTCGAGTGCGGCTCCTCCGTTCGTAGCAGAAGGGCAATTTTATGTCACGTTGGGGAATGATCATTGATCTCGACAAATGCACAGCCTGTCAGGCCTGTGTGGTGGCGTGTAAGGTAGAGAATAACATTCCATCTCCTCCTGAGGGTGAAGCGCTTAAGAATCGCACCATCTCGTGGATGAAGCTGATTCCACTGCGGAGCGAAGGTTCTGAATCAGAGCGCACGACCTACGCACCGGTCGCGTGCCAGCATTGCGACAATCCGCCGTGCATCAAGGTTTGTCCGGTGGATGCGACCAATATTTCCGACGAAGGAATCGTACGCCAGGTGTATTCGCGCTGCATCGGATGCCGTTACTGCACCAACGCATGCCCTTACACCGTGCGCTACTTCAATTGGTCTGCGCCGCAGTGGCCTGAAGAGAGCAAGTCTTACTTGAATCCGGATGTCTCTCTGCGGCCTAAAGGCGTGGTTGAAAAATGTACCTTCTGCAATCATCGTTTGCAGAAAGCAAAAGAAATCGCTCGCCTCGAAGAACGAGAGCTTCACAGCAGTGATTATGTGCCAGCTTGTGTGGAAATCTGCCCGGCCGACGCCTTGGTATTCGGCGACCTTGAAGACTCTGCCTCGGAAGTTTCCCAACTGGCTAGAAGCCCCCGCGCCTTCCGGCTGCAGGAAGATCTCGGGACAGAGCCCAAAGTAATTTATCTCAGCCAGGGAGAATAGAAGATGTCGAATGCAACCACTGTACTCGGTCCCGACGAGATATTGCTCGATCCCATCACCAGAACGGGAAAAGGATTTTATTGGCTGGTTGCCGTCTTGGCCTTGATTGGATTCGGAGGACTGGGAGCCTGGGTTTACCAGCTTATGTTTGGCCTGGGGGTTACCGGATTGAATCGCCCGGTGTATTGGGGAGTGTACATTACGAATTTTGTTTTTTTCATCGGGATCAGCCATGCAGGAACCCTGATTTCAGCGATTTTGCGCCTTTGCCATGCGGAGTGGCGTCGGCCCATTACCCGGGCTGCAGAGGTTATCACCGTCATGGTGCTTTTTTTCGGGGCAGGAAGTGTGATTCTGGATCTGGGACGCCCCGACCGAGCGTTGAATGTTATCTTTCACGGCCAGGTGCGCTCGCCGCTAATCTGGGACGTGTTGAGCATTTCCACTTATTTAACCGGGAGTATTATTTATCTTTATCTGCCGCTGATCCCCGATATCGCTCTCCTAAGGGATCGGATGCCCCACCGCCGCATCTATCGCCTGCTGGCGGTTGGTTGGCAAGGTACGCCCAAACAGCATCGCGTGCTTGAGAAAGCCATTGCCATCATGGCCGTCATCATCGTTCCCATTGCGGTAAGCGTGCACACCGTGGTGTCCTGGGTCTTTGCAATGACCGTGCAGCCCATGTGGCACAGCACTATTTTTGGTCCTTACTTTGTCGTGGGCGCGATTTTCTCGGGTATCGCCGCACTGATTGTAGCCATGGCCCTGATCCGGCACTTTTATCATCTGGAAGATTATTTGAAGCCGGTTTCCTTTAACAATCTTGGTTTGTTGCTGTTAGTGATGAGCCTGCTTTGGCTCTATTTCACCTTCGCGGAATATCTGACCACTTACTATGGAGCCGAGCCTTTTCACATGACCGTATTTTCCAGCAAGGTTACCGGCCGTTTTGCCATTCCCTTCTGGAGCATGTTTGTTCTGTGTTTTGTGATTCCGGCTGCAATTCTGGGGAATAAGAAGACCCGGACTGTCAAAGGCTGTGTGATCGCTTCTATTGCCGTGATCATTGGCATGTGGCTGGAGCGCTACATCATAGTGGTTCCGACGCTTTCACGACCGCGTCTTGCAGTAGAGGTTGTCCCCTACGCCCCCACCTGGGTCGAAATGGCCATGACGGCGAGCTTCTTTTCCCTGTTTATTCTCCTGTACCTCCTATTTACTAAGTTCTTCCCAATTATTTCCGTCTGGGAAATTAAAGAGGGTAGAGAGAAATCCGTTTCGGACGTAGTGGAGCGGGTTCAGGGATACCTGCCGGGGGATTCGAGCAACCGCAAAATAGAAACGTTAAAGTCGCAGCTGGGGCATTCATAAGAGCCAAGAGGCATTGATCGATGATTTTTTCAAAATCTTTAGCACGTTTTTCGATTTTCACTTTGGCCATTCTGCCGGCTTCTTTGCTAGCTCAGGAAAAAGAAGAGAACCTGCTCGACGGTAACCCGGTACACGGCCGAGAGCTTTTCGTTTCCAAGAGCTGCATTGAATGTCACTCGGTGAGGGGCGCGGGGGGGTCTGTCGGTCCGGATCTCGGATTGAAAGTCTTCAATCGCAGTGTGTACGAGATCTCGGGAATTTTGTGGAATCACTCTCCTTACATGAGCCGCAAGATGCGGCAAATGGGAGTAAGACGGCCGCAGTTTGAACCGAGCGAAATGCTCGACCTAGTTTCGTTTTTGTATTTCTTGAATTATTTTGACCCCCCGGGAGACGTCCAGTTGGGACGTCAGCTGTGGGTTGAAAAAAAATGCTCCAGTTGTCACCCGGTGGAAGGCGAAGGCCCCAAGCTGGCACCCGGGCTGGATAAGATGCAGAGCCCCACAACCTCTGTGTTTCTTGCCCAAAGTATGTGGAACCACGGTTCGCAGATGCTGGAGACTTTGCGACGCATGAATCTGGATCCGCCTGCTTTTCGTGGAACTGAAATGGTGGACCTAGTGGCTTACATTCGACACATTAACCGCAATCCGAGCCGTCAGCTTTTTAGTCTGGGTGAGCCTCGCCAGGGTGAGAGATTGTTTCGCATTAATGGTTGTGCCTCATGCCATGCCGCACAAGGAGCAGCGCGAGCCTCAGCTCCCGACCTGCGAGCGGCACGATTGCAAGCCAGTGTAAGCCAGATTGCCGGCTTGATGTGGAACCATCTCCCGAACATGCTTTCCAGAATGAGGCAGCAGCAGATGCGTTTCCCGACTTTCTCGGGCCAGGACATGAATCATTTGATTTCCTACCTCTATTCGCTGGCTTATGTAGGGAAACCGGGAGATCCGCAGAAAGGCGCCACTGTTTATCGCGAGAAGCAATGCCTGAGTTGTCATGGGGAGCCGGGAAAACCTGGGCAGCGCATTGGTCCCGACCTGGCGAAGGCCACCCTGCAATCGCCGTTAGGGGCAGCCCCGTTCATGTGGAACCATGCTGTCGAGATGGAAGGTTACATGAAGGAGCGTAATATCCTGTGGCCTCGATTCGAAGGTACTCAGATGGCTGACCTGCAGGCCTATTTAAAAGCTTCAGCTGCCAAATCGAAATAGGTGGCGCCCACATTTGTGCGTAAGCTTTCACGAACTTTGCACTGGGGCGGGCATCGGCCTCTGCGCCCCAGCCCTCCCCGAAAAGTGGCACCTATTGCTCTACCCCGAAACCTCTCGCTCCGCATCTACTGACCTCTCGGCGGCCACAGACGGCGGCTTTATAAGCTAGAAAATCTCCTTCAAAGTGCCTGCGCATGCCGGGGTAAGCGCTGCTGTTCATTGCTTCAGGAGCGCTCCTTTCAGTCGCGCCTCTGAGAGAGGTGCTGCTTTCAGCCACGATCTGAGGCGCGCACGGAGCGTCCAAGGAGTAAGCGCGCGATTACCGATACCCTGCTTTGGGCAAGGCGACCAGAGTAGCGACAGGCGAAGCCCTGGGAGCGTCGTCACCCACCCGAGCCCGCCGCTTTCGCGCGGACGGCGAGACCTCCACGGGCCTCTAAACTAAGGGCTTGCCGGGAGTGCTGCGCGAAGCGAGTGCGAGACTGAATGGAGATATTTGCAGTTGACGTCCCGTGCGTGTCAGCCGTGAAGAGGAGCGACGGGACCTGTCGCTCCTCGTGGGGGGGGGAACAGAGGTTAACCTTTGCTGGCTTCGATCCCGATGACGCCGGGTTGAAACTGCCGCACTTCCGCAGTACTGACTTCCAGACGTGCCAGAGTGCTCGTGAAGATGCAGAAGATCAGGCCGCCCAAGGCGTAGACGGCGGCCACCATGGTGATTTCCGGAATGGAAGGCACATAGATGGCCTCGCCTCTTAATGGTTCAAAACGCATTAAAGAAGGCAGGAGAATGTTCACGCGTTCAGCCGCCACGCCGATCACTGCAAAAAACGAGGCGGTGTGAATTGCCCAGAGTGAGCGCCGCCAGAATCCCAGCAGGAAAAAGGGAATCAAAATCCCAATCAGCATGTCAAACCAGAAGAATCCGGAGAAACGGCCCCATATGATCTCCTGCATCATCCGCTGATGGCTGAGACCTCCCGTGTAGCTGATGGTCAAGAACTCACTAAAGAGCAAGTAAATCAGCAGGGGAAGCAGGAAGAAGAGATAGCGTCCCAGCTTCTCGATGGCCTCTCGGGGCAGCGAAATTCCAAAAAATCGGCGTGCCGCCCCGGCTCCAAGGATAACGGCACCGATGCCGGACACCATAGCGGAAGCAATAAACAACGGGGCAAGAATGGCGGTGTTCCAGCCGGGTTGCCCCTTGGCCAATCCGAGAATCCAAGCCGTTACTGAGTGGAGCGCTACTGCGCCGGGCAGGGAGACGATCGAAAGCAACCGCAGCCGCCGGCGATTTTTTTGCTGCGCTTCTTCGGTTCTGGGCCCAGCCACCCACTCCAGAAACCTCCCCAAGCGATGACGGGGATCCAGTGTGTGCAGCTCCGCGCGCAGGCTGCTCCAAAGCAATGCGATGCAGAGCACCAGGTAAAGGCTGATGACAGTGACATCCCACAGCAGCGGAGAACGGATATTGGCGTGCATCAAGACGAACAGGGCCCTTTCTGGATGGCCCATGTCGAGAATAACGCAGGTTGCCGCCATCAAAAGGAAGGCTAAGGCCAGCACTTCCGCAATGAAAGCAACCGGGCGTAATTCTCGAATCTGAAAAGCGTGAACCAGAGCAGAGACAACTATTCCTCCGGCGCTGAGCCCAATGCAAAAGATAAAATTGACGATGTAAATTCCCCAGGTCACGTTAAAATTGAGCCCGGTCACCATGAGCCCGTCCTGGAGTTGGCGCTGGTAAAAAAATAATCCCGCGGCCATTATGGCGATGAAAATGATGGGGGCGACCTTGGGGACCAGTGATCCCTTTGAAGCCGTCCTCCGTCCTGGAAGCGGAACCCAATCGTGAAATTCTCTATCTTGTTTCATGACTTCTTTCTATAACCTCTTCAAGCGCGGTACTGCAGATAACCGATCAACACCGCGAGCGACGTGAACAAAAAAAGTACAACCACGACACCCACCGCCGACCAAACAAACCATTCAAACATGGTGCGCGGTTCCTTGGTTGTCTTGGAAGTTGCCGCCGCAAGACACCCGGCATCAGCGACGATGCTTTTCATAAATCACCTCACTGTGATGCGCTCATTTTTTTGCTCAACAGAAACTTCCCGGGCATCTGGCTGAACACCGAGGAGCAGATAGGACCCCAACGCGACAATCACCGGGGGCAGGCTGATTAGCCCCATTTCCCACAGGATTTCCACATCCAGGTAACCAAAATACCCCCAGCTGAGCCCGATCGCGACCAGGTTGATCATCAGAAAAATTCCGGTTCCCCATAAGATGAATTTTTGTGCCTGCTTCATAATCTCTCCTTTTCCACTCTCCCTATAGCAAAGGCCAAGCCACAAAGTTGCTCTATTTAAATAGCTTAAAATCAATGACTTGTAATTTTGAAGACGCCACAGAGCATTTCAAAATAGCACGAGTTTTTTAATAGAATACGAGCAACTGCTTATTTTTCAATAGGGTAGAGGCCGTTTCAATTTGAAAGGGATGTTTTCAAAATGAAAAGGATTTTTCGGGTAACTCGTGATAAGCGTGAAAAAACTTATTCAGGCAGGTTTTCTTTTAGTTTTCGCCACAGCGTGGTTTGCGAGATGCCGAGGATTTTGGCCGCTTGCGAGCGGTTGCCTTCGCAAAGGCCGAGAATGCTTCGAATGTGGGCTTCTTCAATCTCGCGCAATGACATTTTCTTGTCTGCACCCGAGGATGCGTCCCGCCCTCGCAAATACGCCGGCAGGTGAGACACTACCAACGTTCCGTCGTTTCCGGCGAAAATGACCGCTCGCTCCATGACGTTGCGTAACTCGCGGACATTTCCCGGCCAGGAGTGGGTCAGCAGAATTTGAAGAGCTTCGGGTGAGATGTTGCTGATATGTTTCTTGAGTTCTCGAGAGAACAGTTGCAGGAAGTATTTGACCAAGGGCTCGATATCTTCCATTCGCTCCCTCAGCGGCGGCAGCGTCAGGGTCACGGCGCTGATCCGATAGAAAAGATCCTTCCGAAAGGCTCCTTTCTCGATCTCTTCGCTTAGATTGCGGTTGCTGGCGGCAATCAGGCGCACATCAACCGGGACCTGAGTTTCAGATCCAAGTCGCTTGATTTCTTTCTGCTCCAGGGCCCTCAGGAGTTTGCCTTGGACTTCGAGTTTCATTTCCCCAATTTCATCGAGGAACAAGGTGCCTTTGTTTGCTACTTCGAAACTGCCACGGTGAACGGCAACGGCCCCTGTAAAGGCACCTTTGACGTGACCGAATAACTCGCTTTCCACCAGAGTCTCCGGCAAAGCGGCACAGTTCACGGCCACAAAGGGTCCTTCCTTGCGTGTACTGGCTTCATGTATGGCGCGTGCGAGCAGCTCTTTCCCGGTGCCGCTTTCCCCGAGCAGAAGTACGGGGACATTCTGCTCGGAGACAACCAGAGCTTCCTCGAGCAACCTTCTCATGGTTGGATTGCCGCCGGTAATCATCGTTCCTTGAATCCGTCTCAACTCGCTTTTCAAGAGGGTATTTTCCTCGGCAAGTCTCTTGCGGTTGAGAATCTTAGCTACCGTGGCGCGTAGTTCAGTGGGTCGGAAAGGCTTGCTGATGTAATCGTCTGCGCCGGCTTTTATGGACGCCACGGCTGATTCGATAGAGCCATAGCCGGTGATGACCACGACTGAGATGGAACGATCAGCTTCTTTGATTCTCTTCAGCAGTTCCAGGCCATCCATACCCGGCATGCGGAGGTCGCAGAGCACCAGATCGGCGGTATGATCTTCCAACCATCGGAGTGCCTGGTGTCCGTCAGACGAAACCGCCACATCGTAACCGGTGCGGGTCAAAGCCTTGCGCACCGCGTCGCAAATATTCGTCTCGTCGTCCACGACCAGGATATTTCCTTGGTGCTCAAGCGGACTGTCAGACGTTAGCGGTTCTTCAAGCGACACTTTCGTTCTCCCCTCTCCCGGCGAGCGGCAAGAAGATGGTAACCGTTGTGCCGTGGTCAGTGGCTAACTCCGGAGTCTTGCTGTCGATTTCAAGAGATCCGCCATGTTCGGCCACAATGCCATAGCACAGCGAGAGGCCCAGCCCTGTGCCGCGGGGTTTGGTCGTGAAAAAAGGATCAAAAACCCTGGAAAGGTATTCAGCGGGGATGCCGCATCCTGAATCGGTGAACTGCAGCAGGGCCAGCCCGTCCTTTTTCTTAATCCGGGTTCTCAAGGTGCCTCCTTGAGGCATGGCGTCAGCAGCGTTGAGAATAATGTTTGTAAATACCTGCTGAATCCTGCCCGGATCACATCGGACTGTCAATCCTTCTTCCGACTGTTCGTGAATTACCTTGATTTTTCTCTTAGCCAGCATCATGTCAGAGAGCCGCAGCGTGCGTAAAAGCAGGTCTTGCACATCGGTTTCGGTTTTGGTGAAAACCTTTTCCCTTGAAAATTCGTGTAAATCATCAATGATGCGTTTGCAGCGCTCCGCATCCTCGACAATCTTGCCCAGTTCTTCGGAGTAACGGTCGGCGGCTTTCTCGTCTTCCATCAGGAGATTGATATTCATCAGGATGCTGGTGAGGGGATTATTGATCTCGTGGGCAATTCCGCTGGTCAGCAAACCGATCGATGCCAGTCGTTCAGACCGGTAAAGCACTTCGTGGCTGTGCTTCAGCTCTTCGGTGCGATCGTGAACGCGTTGCTCCAGAGTTCGGTTTGCTTCTTCAAGTTCGCTTCGATAACGTTGCAGCCGGGCGACCATTTGGTTAAAGGAATCGGCCAGTTGCCTGATTTCATCCGTGCCCTGCACTTCGACCCGCTGGGGAATCTCACCGGCGCCGACGCTGCGAATGGCAACCAGGAGGCGTCCAATCGGCTGCAATAAACGGCTGGTGCTGAAGCTTGCGACTGCCCAGGCCAGTCCCACCCCGGCAACCAGCAAGAGTAGGAAGCTCCGGCGGGCCCGGGCCGGCACATCTTGAGATTCCTTCCTGAGCTCTTCAACTCTCGTAAGCAAGACCGAAGACATTCGCTCGATCTTCTCATCCGTTTCCTCAATAAGGAGGACGGAGTCGGAACTCCAGGCAGCTATTTGTTCGGGAGTGACCTGGCCCGTTCCAAAGAGAACATTAAAATTCTGAGCCACCTTGAAGAAACTTGGCGTGATGGACTCCACCATTTGCTTGGGTTGAGTGCCTGCTCCATGACAACTGGAAGAGGCGCACTTCGCCAGCTTTCGATGCATTGCCGCTAGGCTCTGGCGCACCGTGGCAGTAGCTCCGGGCTCGTCCGGAAGCTGCTTGGAAAAGACCAGAAGGCGTGACAGTTCGCGACTGAGTTCGCGCGTGGCGTCCAGAGATCGAGTGATTTCTACTAACTGAGAGTTGAGATCAGACAGGGCGTACATAGCCCAAAAGCTGGCAGCCCACATGCCGATGGCCACCGCCACCGCGACCATAAAAAACCCAATGGTTAACCGTCTTAACAGAGTATCGCCGTGCATCTAAATGTGCGCCATTTCAGTACTATGCAACAGCCATGCCGCTAGGGTCCCCTCTCCAACATAGGTTGAATTCTGCCAATGGTGCTCGCTGCTGCAATCGTGAAGCGAGAAAGAGCCGGAGGTGAGCCACCGGCACGACGACGGATGACGAGAGTCTCCGGCCGACCGTAACCCAAACCGGTCTGAGGGGTTGCGGCGATACGGCCTCTTTTTTTCTCCCTCCGCCTCTGCGATGACTCCGCATTGCCTTCGTCTTCGCTTCGCGGAATCCAGGCCGTTGCGATGCAGCAAAATTCAACGCATTTCGGGACGTGACCGTATTGCAAACAAGTCGACATCCCGCAGCAACCGGCAAAGAGAAGCTTTAGCAAGAACTCCGTGGCCGGGCAGCCTTTTTTGCTGGCAGGCGGGTTTGGCTCCGGGCGGTTTCCCCAATTAAATGGGGCAAATGACAAGCCCCGTCTAAAGATCCGGGAACCGGAGAATCACAAAAATTCCGTGCGCCAGTCATCATCAAAGAAAAATTTCCGCCGTAAACCTACCGACCGCTAACACAAATGAGCTTAACTTGTTGCGAGCGTGCCTGCGATCAGGTCGAGGCACGACGACAATCGATAGCAGGCTCATCGGCGGCGAAGCGTGATGGCACGATGACGGGGCATTCCGCCGCAACCCTTCAGGCGAGTGGGGGTTGCGAACGAACGCGGCGTCGCTTTCGCCGACAACGAAGGACCTCAATTCCTTCCTTGTCCTGGACTCGCCTCCAAGCCCAATTCGGCAAAGGCATACTTATTTCTGACGCCAGGCCTTGGCTGAAATTGTATCCCGAGTTGATTTGCGCAGAGCTCATGCACCCATCGTCTACGTTTTCGGGTACGAATGTTGCAAAGCCCTCTCCAGGGTAAAGCCAAGAGCAGAGGGATCTGTATTTGCGCCTTCAGGGGCTGATCGACCCGATAGCCTCTCGACTAAACAATCTCGAGGCAACTTGATGTGCGGCGCAAACAAGAAATCCTTCTGGCGTAATATTCCTGATCAAATAATCAGATTAGCCGTTGTGACAGTCCTGCTGGTGGGTGGGGCTGGGGCAATATACATTCTTCTTCCGGCTTCATTGACCAGCACCAAACTACATCGGGAGCTCACGGTCACAGCCGAGACGGAAAAGCCGATCCGATTCGCGGGATCCACTCTGTGTGGTGATTGTCATCAGATCGAGTACGAAAAGAAGATTGTCGGCTATCACAAGAGTCTTTCCTGTGAAACCTGTCATGGTGCGGCGGCCGCGCATGTGGATGATCCGATGGCGGCCACTCCATTCGTCCCCCGAGAAAGAGAAGTCTGTCCGGTGTGTCACGAATACGATCCCTCTCGCCCCACCGGATTTCCTCAGATCAACCCAACCATTCACAATCCGCTGCAGTCATGCGCCAATTGCCATAACCCGCACGATCCGGTGCCACCTACCACCCCTCAAGAATGCTCAGCATGCCATGCCGGAATCATGAGAACAAAGTCTGTGTCTTCACATGCTCTCATCGCGTGTACTACGTGTCATAAGGTGCCGGAGCAGCACAAGATCTTTCCTCGCATTGTGCGAGCCACCAAACCAGAAAGCAGAGACTTCTGCGGCACGTGTCATTCACAAGGTTCGTCGGAAAGATCAGCGCCCAAGATTGACCTTTCACGGCATGAAGAAAGATACGTGTGCTGGCAATGTCATTATCCTCATCTCCCCGCGGAAAGGCTTTAGAGCGGAAAGATTCCAGTTATGAAAAGAAGAGACTTGCTGAAGAACTTGATTGTCTTTTTGCCGGTCAGCCGGAGTTTTTTCTCATGTGCTGCCCAGGCTTCAGGAACTGCGCCGATCCAGGGTTACGATCCCGATAACCATCTCTACGGCATGGGCATAGAAGTTTCGAAATGTATCGGTTGCGGAAAGTGCATCGAAGCTTGTAAGACCGAAAACAATGTTCCCCAGGAACCCTTTTTTTGCCGCACCTGGGTTGAACGGTACATAGTCAGGAACGATAAATCCGTTGCTGTAGAAACCGTGCGGACTACCCAGAAGGAAACAAGGGCCGCTCCGAACGAAAAAGACATACTGAGAAGCTTTTTCGTGCCCAAGCTGTGCAATCAGTGTGAGCACCCTCCCTGTGTTCAGGTATGCCCGGTGGGTGCCACCTTTCAAACCCGTGACGGAGTCGTGCTCGTGGACTCGGATCGGTGCATTGGCTGCCGGTACTGTATTCAGGCCTGTCCCTTCGGAGCGCGTTACCTGCACCCGGAAAAACGCACCGCCGACAAGTGCACTTTTTGTTACCACAGGGTTGTAAAGGGATTGCTGCCGGCCTGCGTTGAAGTGTGTCCCACGCAGGCGCGGATTTTCGGGGACTTGAAGAGCAAAGCCAGCCAACTGGTGAGATTCCAGCGCATGAACAATGTTCATGTGCTGAAGCCCCACCTGAACACCGAACCCAAGGTTTACTATTCAGATCTCGACGGAGTTGTCACGTGAACTCAGAACTGACCCATCGGTTGAGCGAACTCTTAGAGCAGGTTACTGGTTTTATTTACCCTAATGAGATTGAAATCCACTGGTCGATTCTGATCGTGGTGTACCCGTATGTGACAGGATTGGTTGCGGGCGCTTTCATCCTGGCTTCTCTGGTTAAAGTGTTCAATGTAGTGGAGGTCCGGCCGACTTACCGCCTCTCCCTGCTCACTGCCCTGGCTTTTCTCCTGATCGCCCCTTTGCCGCTGGTGCTTCATCTAGGTCGTCCGGAGCGCGCGTTCGAGATTTTTCTGAGCCCCAATCTGAGTTCGGCGATGGCTATGTTCGGGTTTGTCTATGCATGGTATCTCATGGGGATCCTCTTGTTGGAAATCTGGTTCGAGTATCGGCGCGACCTCATCGTGTGGGCACGTCAGAAAAGGTTCCCCATGAGCTTTCTTTATCGTGTGCTGGCCCTGTTCTCAACGGACATCAGTGATAAAGCAGTTGAATTGGATAGCAGGGCTGCGAAGATCATCACCATGATTGGAATACCGTCGGCGTTCCTGCTTCACGGCTACGTTGGGTTTATTTTTGGATCCGTCAAGGCAAATCCATGGTGGAGCAGCGTTCTGATGCCGATTGTGTTCCTGATGTCGGCGATTGTGTCGGGAATCGCGTTGGTGACTCTCTTGTACATGATCATCACACCTTTGCGCGGAAAGCCCATCGATATCCGCTGTCTGGACAAGATTACCTCCTATCTGTTTTATGCTGTAATCGTCGACTTTGCTCTGGAAGGTCTCGATTTTATTCATCGTCTATATGAGAGCGAGGAATCGGTTAAGATTCTTTCCGCACTCATTGATCAGAAGCTGTTCATCAGTGTGTTGGTAATGCAGGTGGTCTTGGGGATGATCGTTCCCTTGATCATGCTTGTGGCGGTCAAGGCGGGAAGGCTGAATGAAGATCTGAGAAAGTTGTTTTACTTTACTTCCTGTATTTTGATTCAAATAGGCATCTTCAGCATGCGCTGGAATGTAGTCATTGGAGGACAGCTATTTTCGAAAAGCTTCCGCGGGCTGATGACTTACAAGATGGAAGTGGTAGGCGTCGAAGGGTTACTGATGGCGGCGGCATTGCTGATAGCACCTTTTCTGGTCCTGGCAGTTTTGCTCAAGCTGCTTCCCGCCTGGAAAGAGGCCGAGGAACACTGAGCCAGGAGGAAGGGTGCGCCAGGGAAGAAACGCTGGTTGTCATAATAATTCGCCTTTTGCGCCAAACCGCGCAGAACGTGGTGGCAATTACCCAACGGCCTTCCGGATACCCAGGTTAACTGTTAGATTTTAAGTGTCTTTTGCGTTGGCACCGGCTGTGCGTACAGTGCAAACGTTGCCATAGAGCTGCGAGCCATGGGTATCGAATTTCTAGCGCTGGGTCTGAACCATCGTACTGCCTCAGTTGAGCTTCGGGAAAAGTTTTCAATGGTCCCTGACCGGCAGAAAGCATTTCTCTCCAGACTCCTGCACGAGGGTTTGTTTGACGAGGCGGCCATACTCTCGACCTGTAACCGTCTGGAGATTTATGGTGTTGCGCAGGGTCGCAACATTGTGTCACGGCAAATTGCGACCTTTTTAACAGAGTGGGCGGCATTGGGACGGGCGGAGGCTCCATTTTACGCTCACCAAGGTGGGGAGGCGTTACGGCACCTTTTTCGTGTTGCTTCCAGCCTGGATTCTCAAATCGTGGGGGAAACCCACATCCTGGGTCAGGTGAAGGATTGTTACGATCAGGCGCGCGCTTGCGGCAGTGCCGGGCGCTGGCTGAATTTGTTTTTTCAGAAATCCTTTCAGGTGGCCAAGCGCGTCCGCACAGAAACCACTATAACCGCCCTTCCCGTTTCTACCGGAAGCTGTGCGGTGGCACTGGTACGCAGAATCTTTGGAGATCTGGGCGGGCAGAAAGTTTTATTAATCGGGGCCGGCAGTATAGGCGCCACCGTGGCAAGGCATTTTTCCAAGCATCATGTCGAGTTGTGGGTCTCCAACCGCAACCGTGAAAAGGCAGAGGTTCTGGCTGCAGAAGTCGGGGGGAAAGTCGTGGCTTTTGAAAACTGGGCCGGGATGCTGGACAGCGTTGAAATCGGAATCTTCGCAACGGCCTCCGAACAGCCTCTACTGTCCCTCACGCAGGCCGCAAGAATCATGCACTCTCGCAAACAGCGCCAGCTATTGCTGCTTGATCTGGCAATTCCTCGAAATGTCGAAGCCAATAGTGCGAATCTGGAATCCCTGTTTTTATATGATATCGATCGCGTCCAGTCTCTGGTGGATGCGCACTATACAGTGAGGCTTAAGGAGGCGGAGAAGGCGGAGTCAATTATTGCAGGACGTGCTGCCTCGGTTTGGAGTGGGATTGGCGATCGCCAAGCACGCGGCATGCCGCAGGAAAGCGGGGAAATGGCCAGAGATTTTGCGAAACCTGGCATTCTTGTGAGGACTACATGAAGGGACTTCCTAAGACAAGATTCGTCATCGCTATTCTTCTCATCGTGGGTTCCGTGGCTTACCTGATGTTCAGTGGGGTGAAGAACTCGATGGTTTACTACTACGGCTTGTCCGAGTTACACGCCAAGTCTACGGAGCTTGCGGGGAGTGGGGTTCGCCTTACGGGCCTAGTGTCTGCTGGAACTATAGAACGCGACAACCTGTCGTCGACAGTTAACTTTTCGCTTTATGAGAAGAGCAGCGGCAAATCGATGCCGATCCGGTACCAGGGGGTGATTCCCGACACCTTCAAGGATGATGCCGAGGTGGTTGTGGAAGGCGTTTATCGTCCTGAGGAATCATACTTTCTCGCTACCACGTTGCTGGCAAAATGTCCTTCAAAATATGAAGCTCAAGGGGAGGAACATCCCGAGGAGATCTCGTTGCAAAACCGCGTTCCCTCACAGCAATGAACTTAGCAAGAAATCCTGGAAAATTCTTCGGGGGTGTTGATATTAATAAAGTAGCGCTCAGGAATCCCCAGTTGCCGCGCTTCAAGGACCAACGAACGGAGTTCCGAACTTCGGATAATCTTCTCTACTTTACGTTGGTTTTCCCGAAGTGCTCGCTCAATCACCTCCAGGCACGCCTTAGAGTAGTAGGCGCACAACGTGTGGATGCGACCTGCGCTGTCGCGGGCCACTACGGCATCGTGCGCCTGGCTGTAATGGGCCAGGATCTCGTAAAAACGCGCCTCCATAAAAGGAAGATCACAGGGAAGAAAATAGTTTTCAAGGGAGGTGGAAGCTTTCAGGGCCGTCAGCAAAGCCACCAGCGGACCTCTTCCTTCGGGCTGATCATAAAGCACCGGAACCGTGAGTTGCTCCAGACGGCTGGGGGTGTTGTTTTCCGGATTTCCCACAACGGTGACCTTCAAGCCGGCGGAACGGAGAATCTCGACGGCATGTTCGACCAGGGTCATTCCACGGAAGGGAAGGAAAGCTTTTTCCGCACCCATGCGAGAACTCTTGCCGCCGGCCAGTACAAAGCCGTTACCCGTCACAGCCCCAGGATACCTGTTTTTCGGGGCGCGGCGCCTTAGTTTCCCTCATTCACGGAGGTTTCTCTTTTCCGGTTTAAATTCCCGGGAGAAGGTGGTAGGCTGCTGTTGAAATTGAAATTCGTTATCAACAAGGGAGAGGCGGGTTGGCATTGGGTCTAAGAAAAGTTGCTTTGGTGGGACATCCCAACGCCGGTAAGTCGGCGATCTTTTCGCATCTGACGGCACGTTATGCAGCGGTGTCAAACTATCCCGGCACCACGGTGGACATCTTCCGAGGACGCACCACAGTCAAAGGACAGCCTTATGAAATTCTGGACACACCCGGGATCAATGGCCTGGAGGCACGTTCCGAAGATGAACGCGTCACGTTAGATATTCTGCAGAAAGACCGTCCCGACCTGATTGTCCAGGTAGCGGACGGGAAAAACCTCCGCCGTACGCTCTACCTGACGGCACGGCTAGCTGAGTTGAAGATCCCGCTGCTGCTGGATCTGAATATGAAGGATGAGTCGCAGCGCAAGGGGATCTCGGTGGATGTGGAGACTTTGTCTCGATGCATTGGAGTGCCGGTCGTGGAGACAGTGGGCACCACCGGCCAAGGTCTCCAGCAAATCCGCGATGCCCTGGATACCCACGCGCTTTGCATGCGCAACGGCGAGACACCCATTCAATGGGTCGAATCCATCTTGCACCAGGTCGGTTACCAGGAAGCTGCGCAGGAGCGCTGGACGACGCTTGAGACCACCTTGTGGACGGTGGCAATTCTGGTGGGGGCATTTTTTCACCTGGAGAACTATTTTGGAGCCGCACTGGGTTGGCCCACTCTTTACGGATGGATCATTTCATCTTTTTCCAGCACGAGCCAGAGCGCGCAACCTGGACTTTTGGCTACGGCGGCTGCACTGGTGGGAGGCTATTTGTTTCCAGTCCTGTTACCCTTTTTGTGGGCGGTTCGCGCTGATACCTCCTTCAACGAAAAATTCGGGGTGTGGGCAAGGAAATTCGCCACCGGCAGCGTGATCTTGGTGATTGCCCTTTCGCTTCTGTATCAACTTGTTGGCAATCTTGGAGCGCAGGTCTTCGTCGGTCTTCTTGAAACACAATTGTTTGCGACCTACTTCATCCCCTGGCTACAGCTTCTCTTACCCGCGGGATTTTTCTACGACCTGTTGGTCGGCCAATATGGCGTGATTTCCGTGGGACTCACCTATGGCATTGCGATTGTGTTGCCGGTGGTCTTCACGTTTTTTATAGCGTTCAGTTTTCTGGAGGACAGCGGTTATCTGCCCCGGTTGGCGATCTTAAGCGACAAGCTGTTTCGCAGTATGGGACTGAATGGGAAAGCCCTATTGCCAATGGTGCTGGGTCTGGGCTGTGTCACTATGGCGACCATGACCACACGCATCCTGAACACCAAGAAAGAACGGCTGATTGCCACCGTGCTCCTGGCTCTTGGTGTGCCCTGCTCGGCACAGTTGGGAGTCATCATGGGAATCGTTGCGGGAGCCTCGCCTCAAGCGACCGTGGTTGTTTTCGGCACCGTTTTCACTCAGCTGCTGGTTGTCGGCTACGTGTTGTCGCGGATACTCCCGGGCCATCGCAGTGACTTCGTTCTGGAGATTCCACCCATTCGTTGCCCTCTTTGGTCGAATATTCTGAAGAAAACTTCACTTCGTGTGCGATGGTTTTTGAAAGAAGCACTACCCTTGTTTGTATTGGGGACGTTGATTTTGTTCTTACTGGATCGCATCGCTCTGCTGGACCGAATGATCGAGCTCGTGGAGCCCGTGGTTACAGGGATCCTGCAGTTACCAAGGGAAACTGCTACGGTTTTTTTGCTGGGCTTCCTGCGCAGAGACTACGGAGCCGCTGGACTTTTTGACATGGCGCGCAGCGGTACGCTGAGTTCTCTGCAAACCGTGGTAAGCCTCACGGTTATGACGCTTTTTGTGCCCTGCATTGCAAATTTTTTTGTCCTCATTAAAGAGCAAGGTCTGAAAATTTCTCTGGTCATAACCTTCTTTATTACGGCCTACTCAGTGTCGGTGGGAGCACTGCTAAACCTTCTGCTTCGGTTTTTGGAGGTGACTGTTTAAGATGAGCAGGTACCTGTTCTGCCCGCGTGAACGAATGTCCGGATCGAACGGCAACGGGAACGGTGACTACGCCCAGCAAAGCGGGGAAACTCACCCATTACGGTTGACCTACCTCCCGCTGGAAACGCCCGCGCGCGTCGCCCGCATTGATGCTGCAGGTGAGTCACTGGTCTTAAATTTCGGAATCTATCCGGGTGTCTCTGTCCAGGTGCGTCAAAGATATCCATGCTACGTCATCAAGTGTGAGGAAACCGAAGTAGCTTTGGAGGGCCGATTAGCCTCCCAGATCTGGGTCTACTACCCGCACGCCTAAGCCTGCTTTCCCGGTCGCTCTTTTTCCTCCTCTGGCATTGATTTTGCATCATCTAAAATTACTTTTAAGGTTACCAAAATGGCGAGACACGTTTCTGGGGTATTTCCGCTTTGTGATTTAAGAGGAGGGGAAGAAGCGGAAATAGTGCGTATTGGGACCTCTTGTGAGGGATTATCCAGGATGCGTCTTCTCGAACTAGGGGTCACACCCGGTACTCGAGTACGCCGGGAGTTGAGTAATCTTTTTGGGGACCCCGCAGCCTATCGCATCCGCTCAACGTTGATTGCGCTGCGCCGGGAGCAAACTTCTGACATCTGGGTGCAAATCCCCACCAGCTGAGCCAATGAACTGCGCTGAACGTTGTTCACACAGGCGACAAGGGCAGGAACAGCAGGAACGGGTAGTGGCGCTTGCTGGCAATCCCAACACGGGGAAATCCACGCTCTTTAATGCGCTTACGGGATTTCGGCAGCACACAGGAAACTGGCCGGGGAAAACCGTGAGCAAACGGGAGGGGCGTGTAGTGCTTGGCTCGACCGTCTGCCGTCTGGTGGACCTCCCGGGGACCTATTCGCTTCACGGTACCTCGCCTGAAGAAGAAATCGCTCAGACCTACCTGAGAACCTCTGAGCCCTCTTGCACCGTGGTTGTAGTGGACGCAACCGCCCTGGAACGTAATCTTTATCTGGTGCTGCAGATACTCCAAATCACGCGTCGCGTGGTCGTGTGTGTGAACCTCATTGATGAGGCGAAACGTCGAGGAGTCGCTATTGATGCAGGAGAATTGAGTCGTGAGCTGGGAGTGCCGGTGGTCCTGACGGCAGCGCGGAGGCGGAAGGGCCTTGCTGACTTGCTGTATGCCGTGGCGGGCGTGCTGGACCTCGATTGTGATGACTGGGAGAAGTGTACTGTGCCTACCAATGCTTTGGGGCATACAGAAGAGGCGGGCATTTGCGACACCTATGAAGCCGCCGCAGCCCTGGCTTCACGAACCCAGCATCGGTTGGCAAAACCGCGCCTCCCCGATTCATGGGTTGACCGGGTGCTGACGTCTCCGTGCTTCGGGTTTCCGCTGATGATTCTGCTGCTGGGCATGATTTTTTGGATAACCATTGTAGGTGCAAATTACCCGTCACAACTGTTAAGTGACTTTTTTTTCAAGGTGGAACAACATCTCGAATTGCTTTTTGTGCACGCAGGCGCGCCTTGGTGGTTGGTTGGTTTTTGCCTAAAAGGAGTACTTCGGGGCGTTGGGTGGGTGGTCAGTGTCATGTTGCCTCCCATGGCAATCTTTTTCCCGCTTTTTACCTTTCTGGAGGACCTGGGCTACCTACCCCGGGTTGCATTTAACCTGGATTGGCTTTTTAAAAAGTCGGGCGCTCACGGGAAGCAGGCTCTGACGATGGCGATGGGATTTGGGTGTAATGCCGCCGGCGTCGTCGCGGCACGTGTAATAGACTCACCGCGAGAACGTCTGATCGCCATTCTGACCAATACTTTTGTGCCCTGCAACGGGCGCTTTCCTACCTTGTTTCTGATCACGACACTTTTCGTAGGGCCCCTGGTGGCGAGTCCGTTCTTTTCCCTGGCGTCGGCGGCAGCCGTGACCGCCCTGGTGTTGATCGGGATATTGGTCACGCTGGGACTCTCCTGGCTGCTTTCGCGGACACTACTAAGGGGAAAGCCCTCCGCCTTTGCGCTGGAATTGCCACCTTATCGGCGACCTGATCTCTGGCAAATCGTGATCACCTCGATGAGGGACCGCACTATGTTTGTGCTGGGCCGCGCTGCTTCAATAGCAGCCCCCGCCGGAGGGCTGATCTGGATCATTGCAAACGTCTCCTGGGACGGAGAGGCTTTCGCCCGCATTGTAAGTGGCTGGTTAGACCCTCTGGGCCATATCCTGGGTTTGGACGGCGTGATTTTGTTGGCTTACCTGATCGCTTTTCCAGCCAATGAAATTGTCGTGCCCGCAATGCTCATGCTTTATACGGGGGGGCAAGCCATGGAATCTTTGCCACCGCTGGGCAACCTTCGTGCAATATTGGTCCAGGATCATGGATGGACATTTCTCACCGGTTTGAACATCATGCTCTTTTCGCTCCTCCACAATCCTTGTGGCACCACCCTCGTCACGGTGTGGAAAGAAACACGGCAGTGGCAATGGACTCTGCTTTCCGGTTTGCTGCCTTTGGGATTTGCATTTTTGTTCTTGCTCGCCACAACCTATGTAGCGCGTCTTTTTTAGCGGAAGAGCCTGTTCTGCAGTTTGCTTATGGAACATCCTCCCAGTCTCCCGTCCCTGAAATACGTTGGATTTTGGCGATGGGGGGCTTGCCCGTCGAAATCGCGAAGCCACGAGGCGCCAGTTGTGAGCCATCGGCGACGACGGCGACAAAAAGTTCTGGCCGCAACAGAATTCAACATATTGCAGAGGCGGGACCCTGGCACTTTGAGAGAACACCAACTATGAAAACAAGTAAACGGGGATCATTTTCTTTTTCAAAACCTCTGTTAGTGCTTGTCTGCCTGTTTTTCTTGGCAGCAGCCTGGGCGCCGTTGTCCGCCTATGCGGGAGGCGATGGGCCCATTTCATTGGAAGCCACCCTGGAGCAAATCGATCGTCTTGAGCAGCAGATAATCGCGATGCAGCGAGAGATCGAGGCATTACGAAAGAGGGTGGGTGTGACGCAAAGCACTTCGGCGCCACCCTCAACTGCGGTAGCTCCCACGGCTGCTCTCAAGGCTGATTCAGCGAAGGAGGACCTCACCTTTGATTTGCTCCTTTCCGGCGCGTGGTCTACGGATATTTATTCTCAGAACCACTTCACGCTGGGGAAATCGGCCTATAAGGACCAGTATGCTTGGCAAGGGTTGTTGCTGCGTCCCCAGCTTCAGTTTGGGAAAAACGTCCGGGTAATCACCAGAACGTATCTTGGGAAGGGCGTCTGGGGACTTGACAATGAGCCTGCCGATCGCACGGGAGGGTTTAGCAGGCAGTTTAACAATAAGGAAACAAAATTCCTCTTTCACACCTTGTGGCTCTACGTCGACGTGAACCTTCCCGGCAGCGACACTAATTTGAAAATCGGGCGGCAAAAATTCGGATTGGGCAACTTACTGGCGCTCGATACCAATTTCGATGGTATCCAGGCGACGCAGAGCTTGGGAAAGAAAGGCGGACAGCTGACGCTGGGCTGGGCGAAGGTACACGAAGGAGCGGACAGCTTGAGTGATGCCGTTACCGGAACGCTTGATGCCAGGGATGCCACACTTTATTTGGCTTCGTACCAGTTCAAGAAGGGGACCTATTTGGTTAACCCGTTTTACGCTTTTTACAACGATGCGGCGCGCCAGGATGTTCGGACCTTTGTGCCTGAAAGGCTGGCGTATCAACGCGCGCGTTTTCGTCCCCAGATCAGCAATGTCGGCCTTTTCGGGCTGATGGCCCAGACAGAGCAGAAGGGAATTGTGCTCAAGGGAGAATTCGATTTGCTGCGTGGGCGAGATGCTATTGCTAATTCCGACTCGGGCCCCGCGGAGTTGCTTGACATCAACGATGGCCGGTTGCGCGGCTACAACCTCCTACTTGATGCCAAGTATTCTAGAGGACGTTCTTCGATCGGCGCCCTGTTCGGGCGCGGGTCGGGAGATCGTGATGTCGCCTCCGGTTCCGGCAATGTGAACGGAATCGTGACACAGGGATTTTGGTATGCAACCGAGGTATGGGAAGATTCCATTATGCCCGATGAGGAAGGGATTACGCCCCAAGGTATGGGCTCGCCCAGCGTGCGTGGTTATCGGGAACTGGAGAACACGACGCTGATTCAGCTGAGTGCGGGACGGAGCTTAATGGGCCAGCTTCGCCTGAGTGGTGCCTATAATTATTTGCACGCAACGCGGCCGGTTCGCGCTTGGAGCGATTTAAACGGTGATGGCAGAATCAGTGCGGGCGAGTTTCTGGCGCCGAGATCGCAAAAGCTGGGTCAGGAATTTTGGGGAAGAGCAGATTACACGATCTCTCCGGGCCTGACCGCCACGCTACGGGGAGGCATTTTTCGTCCTGGGGAAGCCGCCTCCATCCTCATCAACGGCAGCCCTGCATACCACCGGTCTGCCTGGGAGTTGAGAGGAACTATTTTTTACTTGTTCGAGGACATCTCTTTCAGAAAGCTGACCCAGTAAAGGGCCAAGCTGAAGCGCCACGGTTTTTTTGTTAATGTGTCTGCTTCTTCTGCCATCTCATGGTCGCCCCATTTGAAACCTTCAGGGCGACTACTGGCGGATCTGGCGTAAAATTGCGTCATTTCACTCATCTTCTGGGAAAAATCCCATTTTTCGCTACCGTTAAGTTATTGATTCTCTAACAAGTAGTTTCTGGAATGGAAATTGTTTTCACTTTTAGCGGGAGGTGGCCGTGATGCAAACAGAGTTAGGCAGCGGTGTCGACTTTTACGTTAACAAAGCGATCGGCTCGGCTATGGAAAGTCCTGGGGTGGAAGCCATAGGAGCCGAGTTGGTGGAAGTGCGTTGGCATGGCCGGGGGGGGCAAGGCGCCGTGACAGGCGCCAAGATTTTGGCCAGGGCAGCGACCAAAGAAGGCCTCTGGATTCAGGCATTCTCTGAATTTGGTCCGGAGCGGCGCGGCGCCCCGGTGCTGGCTTTCAATCGCATCGGTGCGAATGAGATTCGCACTTATGCTCCAGTGGAAGAACCGGACGTTGTGGTAGTGATTGATCCTGCTCTACTGGAACGAGCAGTTCTCAGAGGCTTGAAAGCGGAGGGATGGCTGGTGGTCAATACGCCGTTCTCACCCCGCCAGGTGGCTCGGAACGTTTCTTTTAGCGGTACGGTGGCGACTCTGGACGCGGCAGCCGTTTCCCGTGAAGCATCCTTACCCCCTCTGGCCAACATCCCCATGCTCGGTGCACTGGCTGCGGCGACTGGATTGATCCAGCGTTCCGCTCTGGAAGAGGCGGTTTTCGAAACCTTCCGAGCCTCCCTTGGTGAAGAAACTGCCCGCAAGAACGTCAGGGCGGTTAATCTGGCATGGTCGCAGGTCCGCATTGGCCATTACCTGGATCCCGGTTCCACTGAAGAAGAAAATGAATGCGCACTGCCTTCATGGCAAGAGCTTGAGCCTGGGGGGACCCTGTACCAGCCCGGCTCTGCGCGCGATTACCTGACAGGTATGTGGCGTTCTTCTTACCCCCTGTTTAAAAGAGAAGAATGCAACGACTGTTTACGCTGCTGGGTTTTTTGTCCGGACACTTCGATCATGACGAACGAAGGTAAGGTGACCGGAATCGATCTCCAGTACTGCAAAGGTTGCGGAGTTTGTGCTGCTGTATGCCCGAGAGACGCCCTTAAAATGGTACCCGAGAATTGAGCATTAAGATGCAGCAAGAGACTCGGACTCTGACTGGGAATGAGGCCGTGGCATTGGCGACAAAGCAGCTGCGACCGCATGTAGTCGCGGCTTACCCTATCACTCCGCAGACCGGAATCATCGAAACCTTTTCGGAGTATGTCAGCAATGGTGAGGTGGACACTGAGTTGGTGCTTGCCGAGTCCGAGCACAGTGCGATGAGCATTTGCGTAGGGGCTGCTGCAGCAGGCTCACGAGTTGCCACGGCTACCTCATCGCAGGGCCTCGCCCTCATGGCTGAGATTGTCTACATTGCAGCCGGTATGCGTCTTCCCATGGTCATGGCGGTGACCAATCGAGCTCTCTCGGGTCCCCTGAATATTCACTGCGACCATTCCGATTCAATGATGGTGCGCGACTCGGGATGGATACAGATATTCTGCCGCGATGCACAGGAAGCCTACGACAGCATACTGATTGCCACCCGTCTGTCGGAGAAGCAATCGGTTCGCTTGCCGGCAATGGTCTGTTACGACGGTTTCTTCGTTTCACACAATCTTACTCCCGTGCAGATCCTCACGGATGAGTCGGTCTTCTCTTTTGTGGGGCCCTTCAAAGCAGGCGTGGACTTACTGGACACATTGCATCCAGCAACGATGGGGGCGTTGGCTCTACAAAACTACTACCTGGAGTTCAAGCGAGCTCAAGCTGAGGCAATGAGGCAGGCTTTGGATTGGGCTCCTCAAATACAAGAAGAGTTCCGCCTCGTGAGTGGCCGCTCCTATGGCATGTTCCAGCAATACAGGCTGGAAGACGCGCAGTTGGTGCTCATTGCGCTAGGGTCGGTCAGCCGGACTGCGGAGGTGGTGGTGGATCGGTTGCGCAGTGCGGGATGGAAAGTGGGAATTCTGGCGCCGCGGTTTTACCGTCCTTTCCCAAGGGCGGAATTGAGCAGTGCGCTGGTCGGGAAGCGCGCGATAGCGGTACTGGACCGGGCTGATTCCTGTGGCGCCTTTACTGGTCCCTTGGGACTTGAGGTGAAATCCGCGCTCTTTGACCACGGCGTCACGGTTCCAGTGTGGAACATGATCTATGGCCTGGGGGGGCGGAATATCACCGAACAGGATATTGAAGGGATTTTTTTCCAGCTTCTCAAAATCGTGCAGACCGGAACAGCACCGCCTGAGGACGCGGATTATTTTGGTGTCCGAGAAGGGCCTGCAGAAGCAGGGGGTAGTCAAAAATGGGTCGAAGTCTCAACCTTAAGGAACTAACGCGTGAAACTCCGCCTTTAGGTCCCGGGCACCGGCTCTGCGCGGGTTGCACGGCTTCGGCCATCGTACGCCTGGTGCTCATGGCTGCCGATCGTCCTGTGGTGGTGGTCAACGCAACAGGGTGTCTGGAAGTCGCCACCACGGTGTATCCCTACACGGCATGGAACATGCCCTGGATGCACAATGCTTTTGAGAATGCTGCCGCGACGGTCTCGGGGATAGAAGCCGCCTACCGTGTGCGCATGCGGCGAGGGGAATTGCGCGAGCCCCTGTATTTTGTGGCCTTCGGAGGTGATGGAGGCACCTACGACATCGGACTCCAGTCACTTTCGGGCGCGCTCGAACGAGGGCACCGCTTTGTCTATGTTTGCTACGACAATGAAGCCTACATGAATACGGGAATCCAGCGCTCCAGCTCTACTCCATTGGGAAGCTGGACCACCACCACGCCGGTTGGAAGCGTTACGGTTGGCAAGAGCACTCGACGCAAAGATCTCACGGCAATCATCAGCGCCCATCGCATCCCCTACGTGGCTCAATGCGCGATTTCCCATCATATGGACCTGATGCGAAAAGCCCGTAAGGCCTTTGACGCCACAGGTCCTGCCTTCTTGAATATTCTTTCCCCCTGTGTGCCAGGCTGGCGTATCGAACCCTCCGACACCGTTCGGGTATCACAAATGGCCGTAGATACCTGTTTCTGGCCCCTCTTTGAATGTGAGGAGGGGAAGCTGCGCGTGACGGTACAACCCAAAGAGAAGAAACCGGTGCAGGAGTATTTTCAGATTCAGGGTCGCTATCGGCATTTACTGCGGCCCGAACATGAAGCATTGGTGGCCAAGATGCAGCAGGAGGTGGACCAGGATTGGCAGCGTCTGAAGGAGGGTCGAATACTTTAGTGTCTTCTGACAGTCAAAGCTTGGTTATCTCTCTGGACAGTCACCTGCTTGCAGAATACCGTTTTCCAACCGTCGCGCTGAGGAAAAATTTTTTCGACTCAGCGGCCGCACGATATTCAGATGCCATATACCCCTACATAGGGTTATTCTAGAATAAGTCCAGCATAAGCTTGCCCGGCTACGGAGGTTCCTTATGAGACGTGTAATACCCCGAGCCTTTTTTAACCCCTTAAGCCTGTTTGGAGCGGGCCTTTCGTTTCTCAGCCTTGCAATCATCATTTTTCTCATCCTTTTTGAAGCTGTATCGGGAGGAGAAACCCCACCTTACAGTGGCATTCTCACCCTGGTGGTGATCCCCGGCTTCTTGGTGTTAGGACTCTTCATAGTCCTGCTGGGAATGCTGTGGGAGCGGCGCCGTGTTCGCAGAGGAGGAACCGAGCGCAGCCGTTATCCTCAAATCGATTTCAACGATCCTCGGCAGAGAGCTGTTTTCGCATTTGTCATAGCAATAATCGTAGTTTTCGTCCTTGCCTCGGTACTGGGTGCCTACAACGCCTACGAGTATACCGAGTCGACGGAATTTTGCGGGCTTGCCTGTCATTCCGTGATGAAACCCCAGCACGTATCCTTTCAGCACTCGCCCCATGCGCGGATCATGTGTGTAAACTGCCACGTGGGAGAAGGAGCAGGACGCTATATTCAATCCAAGCTGCTGGGGGTCCGCCAACTTTTCCTCCTGGCGCGAGGCAACTACCCCCGCCCCATCGATACTCCCGTAAAAAATATGCTTCCCGCTCGGGACACTTGTGAACGGTGCCATTGGTCACGTCACTTTCAGGGATCACAGCTAAAAACGATCAATTATTTTTTGCCGGATGAGCAGAATTCGCCGTGGTCCACCGTCCTGCTGATGAGAATCGGAGGCGGGGAAAGCAGCGAAATGGGCCCCACGTCTGGGATTCACTGGCATATGAATCTGGAGCATGAGGTGAGCTATGTTGCGACCGATCCGGACCGTCAGGTGATCCCGTGGATACGTTCGAAGGCGCGCGATGGAAAGGTGACCGAATACTTGAGCAAGGACAGCGAACTCACCACAGAGCGGATTGAAAGCGCTCCTAAGCGGCGGATGGATTGTATGGACTGCCACAATCGCCCGAGCCACGTTTTTAGGTCGGCCAACGAAGCGGTCAACGAGTTCATGAGCCTGGGGTTGATCGATCCGAAACTGCCTTCTGCCAAAAGTATCTCGGTAGAGGCATTGGAGCAGCCTTATACGACGGAAAAGGAAGCCTTGAAGGGGATCGGGGAATTCGTGCGGCAGAAGTATGCTGAAGGATACCCTCAACTCAGCCCGGAACAGAAAGCTGCAATGGAAAGAGCCATTCTCGAATTACAAACAATCTACAGCCGAAATTATTTCCCAGAGATGAAAGTCTCGTGGAAGACGTACCCGGATCACATCGGTCATTTTACGAGTCCTGGCTGTTTCCGTTGTCACGACAACAATCACGTCAGCAAGGACGGGAAGGTTTTGTCGCGTGACTGCAATCTTTGCCACACCATCATGGCCCAAGGTCCTGATATATCACAAGCGCCTCCCGTTCCTCAGCCGTTGCCCTTTGAGCATCCGGAAGACATCGGTGAAATGTGGATGGAATCAAATTGCAGTGACTGCCACGGTCCTGCCGAGTAATGTCTTCGGCCCCAGGGGCTAGAGTGGACATAAAGGTAGGAATCACGGTAGCGTCATTAGAAGCAGAAGCCGGCTTTCGGCTCTTGCCACGGCAGCTTGCCATTGCTCTGAACTTCCGATGAACTGAGGAAAACTTCGTGAAGAAAAAACGGCCCGTTCGCCTGCAGGGAAAAGATTTGCGTCCAGAAAGCCTCATGATGACCTACGGGTACCATCCCGAATGGTCGGAAGGAGCCTTAAAGTGCCCCATTTTTCAGACCTCGACGTTTGTTTTCAAAAGCGCAGAGGAGGGGAAAAAATTCTTCGAGTTTGCGTGGGGTTTGCGAAAAAAAAGTGCTCGAGCGGAACCCGGCTTGATCTATAGCAGGCTGAACAATCCTGATCTGGAAGTACTGGAGGATCGTTTGACATTGTGGGACGAAGCTGAGGCTTGTGTGGTGTTTGAAAGCGGCATGGCGGCAATCAGCACCACTCTGCTGGAATTCCTTCGTCCAGGAGATACCGTCCTGTACAGCGAACCGCTTTATGGCGGCACCGACTACCTCTTGAAGCAGGTCCTGACACGTTTTGGGATCCGTCCCGTGGGCTTTAGAGCAGAGAGCAGCCTGGAGGAAATCGAGAAGATCCTTCGCCATGGGGGAACCTCTGAAAAGCTGGGAATGATCTACGTGGAGACTCCCTCAAACCCCACCAACGCTATCGTGGATATTGCCGCCTGCGCGGAAGCCGCCCGACGGCATTCCACGCGCAAACGGCGTGTGTTGGTGGCAGTCGACAACACCTTCCTGGGACCGCTCTGGCAGCAGCCGTTAAAGCATGGAGCAGACCTGGTGCTTTATTCGGCAACAAAGTACATGGGAGGCCATAGCGATCTGATTGCCGGAGTTTGCCTGGGCTCAAGCGAGCTCATTGATCGCATTAAAGGGTTGCGCAGTTTTTTGGGGACCATGGCCGGACCCTGGACCGGTTGGCTTCTCATGCGCAGCCTGGAAACACTGAAGCTCCGAATGACCTGCCAGATGAAGAATGCCCGTTACGTTGCTGATTTTCTGGTAGACCATCCGAAGGTGGAACGGGTTTATTACCTGGGACATCTTCCTGCTCAGGATCCACAACACCGGGTCTACAGAAAGCAGTGCACTGCTCCTGGAGCAATGATTTCAATTGACATCATCGGAGGGGAGTCGGCGGCTTTCAAGTTTCTCAACAATCTGAAGCTTTTCAAGCTTGCCGTCAGTCTTGGCGGGACGGAATCGCTGGCTGAGCATCCTTCAAGCATGACTCATTCGGAGTTGGTCCCGGAGACCCGCCACCGCCTGGGAATCACCGACAAAATGGTACGGCTTTCAATTGGCGTGGAACATCCTGAAGATCTGATAGCCGATCTCAAGCAGGCCTTGGATGCCGTCTGAAAGTCGTGGCTTTGACTTTCACCTGTTCCTTTCGCGAGCTCCCAGCATGTAGCCAAGAGCAAAAATGGCAACAACGGCAACGATGTGAAAGATTAATAGACCCATTTCTAGGGACAGTCTACACGTTTCCGCTTTCCCCAGGGAATAAGAGCGCGCGTTCCTCTGTGGTAGTGATTTGGTCAAGACGGGGATATAAGATATTCTTCTCCCGTTCGTCGTGGTGTTCGGCCAAGCGTTTAAACATGGCCTCCTGGTCAAGGAGAGCGATGATCTTGCGCCGCCTTTGTAAGCCACTCTCCTCCGCTATCCGCTTTAACGCCTCTTGAATCTCATCCAACATTTGCCGCATGCGCCGGTGCTCAGCCAGAAACAGTTCAACTCCCCCGCCCGGGACATTGGCGTTTCTTTCCTGGAAGATCGGAAGCAGCCGTTGCTCCTCTTCTGTCATATGAGCCAACAATCGCCGACGAAACTGACTCAGGAGTTGCTGAGCCGCATCTAGATCAGCGTCCAACAACGCTTCCTGATGTGTCAGGAAAAGTTCGGTGAGCGCTTCGTGCACCCGGAGCAGAGCCAAGAAAGAAGTCTTACTCTGGCCGTGATCAAAAGGGCTCATTTTGCCTCGGTGAGTCACACATTTTTCATGAACTGAAGTGTACACATTATCACTATTTAAGTTTTGTGGTGAGTGACCCGAGTATGGATGGAGGATGCTGCGGCTTTATGGGGCATAATGCGCAGAAAGCGGAGTCTCTACGCCTGATCTCCGGGCGTGTCTGAAGCGGCTTTCTCTTTAGCGTCAGACGATTTGTCAAGACCCCTAGCGGCATTTAAATAATGGCACCGAGCATGCACGAAATTCGGCGTGCGCAGGATCGCCATTATCAGTCCGGACGAAGGTTTCCTCAAACAGTGGCATTGGAATCTGGAGCAAGCCGGGTACGCTATTTCGCTGGCCGGCTCCCTTGAGGAGGCTTTCTTGGAAATGAATCAAATAGATCCTTTTCTGATCATTGTGGATTCGGCGGCGATGCGGGACAAGGTATGGCAAGCGCAAAAGATTCTTACTTGGTTCAACAGACGTTCCGCTCTAGTGTGCCTGGGCGACGAGTCAGGGGCCCAATCGCAAGGGATGTTTGACCAGATCTTTCCCAGAAATACTAGCAAGTCTAAACTACTGGCCTGGATCGAATTACATCGTGCTCCTCTATAGGGGCAAAATACCCACTCGTTTAGTTTTCTCCCCCCACCCGCAGAGCCCTGGAACACTCCCATTTCGTTGAACTCTTGTCCCAGCATTACTTAGACGTCCCGGTCTGGGAGTTGCACCACTTAGGCACGGTTGAGGAATAAAGGTGAGTACCCAGACTGAGAGCTATCCTTCAAGAGAGATAACGCTTGCTGATGGAACCGTTTTGAGGTTGCGGAAAACCGAAGGTTCCGAGATGGCGCGGCTAGAGCGATCGCTTGCGGAATCGTCCCATCCGGAAGTGGAGCCGTTTCGCAGCTTGGGCGGGATCTGTCCCATTCAGCTGTTTACGGCTTCTGGAGAGAAAGATGCGGTGGCCGCCTTCGTGATAGTTAACGGCCGAGAGGAACTGGCGGGACTTGGCCGGTTCCACCGTTTGCCGGGTTCGGATCTAGCGGAGGCCTACGTTTATGTGAAAAAAGCGTTTCGAAATCGGGGAATCGGCTTGCAGTTGGTACAACGACTCACGGTTCAAGCTCACGAAAAGAATTTGGCGGGTTTTGTCGGGACAGTAAACGCGCGGGGACTTCACGTGCTGCAGGTCCTGCGTCACCACGGCGAGGGGATTATCAGGACAGAAGTCCGTGATCCGGAGTACTTGGTTTTCTATTGCTGGAAAGGGTCAGGTCCACGGCACGGTCGTCAATAGCTAGCGAGGAAAAATCATGAACGAAGCCATGAACAATCTCATTCAGTGTCACGATCGGATACTGGCACAGATGGAGCAGCTCAAGCAGATCGTTGAAGAAATAGCCAGCTCGTGTTTCCCGCTGAATCCGTTTCAGGCCAATCGTGAGAGACTGGAAGAATTCTTCCGGTTTATGGCAACACGTGGCGTGCTGCACACCCGCCAAGAGGAGGAGGCTCTCTTCCCGATTCTCCTACGCCGCTTTCTTGAAGCTGGAATTCGGCCTGGCGAGACGCCGGCCGACGTCATGGAATCGGAGCACCGTGAAGCTGAGGAGATCTTGCAACTCCAGAAGAAACGATTTGCCGAACTGCTTGAATTAAAGTCGGACCGGCCGGAGGATTATCTCTCCTTTTGTGCGTTGATGCTGGAGCTGGTTAACAGATACCGGCGGCACATTTGGAAAGAAAACAATGTGTTATTCCCCATGGCAGACACCCTGCTGTCGGAGGAAGAATTCGAAGAGGTTTGGAACAGGATGCAGGCTGCGGCGATAGGGGTTCAGATCAAGATATAAGGTGGATGAAATATGCTTGAACTTGGCTACTATTCTCTGATTTTCGCATGGCCGGTTACGCTTTTTGCTCTACTGGCGCTCGTACTGGCGCCCAGGCGATCAGAAGCACTCCGGCTCAGTGCTTATCGGGCCGCAGAATCTTCTTTTCTGCTGGTAACAGCCTCGTCGGTGGCTCTTTTGTACCTGCTGATTTTTCGCGATTTTCGACTCGAGTACGTCGCATCTTACGTGAGCAAGGATCTGTCGGCCGTGTATGCAGCCAGCGCCTTTTGGGGTGGGCAGGCAGGATCCTTATTGTTATGGACGCTCTTTTTGGGATTCTTTGGAATTATCGTTATTCGGCAGAACCAAAGCCGCCGTCCTGACGTTCTCCCCTATGTCACAGCCACCATCCAAGGAGTACAACTCTTTTTCCTGACCTTGATGCTGTATTCCGCAAATCCCTTTGCCCGTGTGGCCGAGGTTCCGGCCGATGGACAGGGCTTGAATCCTCTTTTGCAGAACTTCTTCATGATTTTGCACCCGCCTTTTCTTTATCTCGGATACGTGGGATTTACGATTCCTTTCGCTTTTGCTCTAGCGGCGCTGTTACTGCGCAAAACTGACCCGGAATGGATCCGCGCCACGCGGCGATGGACTCTTGTCAGTTGGTTCTTCTTAACCGCGGGGATTTTGCTGGGTAGCTATTGGGCGTATCTGGAGCTGGGATGGGGAGGGTACTGGGCGTGGGATCCTGTTGAAAACGCATCCTTGCTGCCCTGGCTGACTGCAACGGCGTTCTTGCACTCGGTGATGATTGAGGAACGAAAAGGAATGCTCAAGCGGTGGAATCTGGTGCTGGTGATTCTTACTTTCGAGCTATGTATCTTCGGCACCTTTCTGACGCGCAGCGGCATTGTTTCTTCGGTGCATGCTTTCGCCGGATCCAACATGGGGCCTTTGTTTTTAGTTTTCTTGGGGACCTCAAGCATTTTTGCTTTTGGCCTGCTGATAGTTCGCTCGCGCGAAACGCAAACCGAGCAGCGTATTCTTTCTTTGTTGTCGCGTGAAAGCTCGTTTCTGCTCAACAACCTCATTTTTGTGGGGATCACCTTCGCGGTTTTTTGGGGTACGCTGTTTCCGGTTATATCGGAAGCAGTCACTGGGCAGAAGGTATCCGTTTCGGCACCGTTCTTCAATACAGTGGCAACGCCGTTGGCGATTGCTTTGCTCGTGCTGAGCGGGATCTGTCCCTTGATTGCATGGCGGAAGGCGACGTTTCGCAACTTTCGCCGCAACCTGCTGACGCCTTTTCTACTGGCCCTGCTCACGGGCTTCCTACTGCGGATCGCCGGTGTTCATGGCTGGGCTCCCCTTACTTTCTTTTCGTCGGCCTCATTTGTTATCTACACGGTTTTACTGGAGTTCATGCATGGGGCTCGCGCCCGTAGTTCCATTGCAAAAGAGAGCTGTGTGCCCGCTCTTGTTCATCTGATCATGGGCAACAAGAGGCGCTATGGAGGCTTTTTCATCCATCTGGGAATTGCCATCGCCTTCATTGGGATTGCCGGAAGTTCCTACTTTAGCCATGAGTTCGATTTTCATTTAAAAGCGGGACAGTCAGCGGCGGTGGGAGGGTACCGTGTTGAGATGGTTGAGCTGCAGGGGCGTGAAGACATGGGCAAGAACGCTGTATACGCCCGAGTACGCTTGCTTAAGAATGGCAAACTCATTCGCGAATTGCAGCCTGAAAAACATTTTCATGCCAAATCGGAACAGCCACAGACAGAGGTATCGCTGGCTTCGGCTTTCAATGAAGACTTTTATCTGGTACTCGAATCGTGGGAGCAGGACGGGACCGCCTTTTTCAAGGCCTGGGTGAATCCGTTGGTTGCCTTGTTCTGGTTGGGGGGAGGCATGGCGCTGCTCGGGACCCTGTTTGTGCTTTTTCCGGACGCTCGACGGCGCAGTGCAGTCCGCTCAAGCGTCAGCGACGAGAGAGCGTCTCGTGTCCAGGCGAGGCGAAAAGCGCGCAGAGTTGCGCTATGGTTTGTTCTGATATTCTTGCCAGTAAACCTGCAAGCGCAGACCCCGGTACGCGACGTAACTTCACAACTGGTTTGCCAATGCGGTTGCGGCAACATGATTGTGGCGAACTGTGACTGCTCCAATGCCGCCAAGATCAAGGAGGAAGTCGGAAAGCTACTGGGGGAAGGCAAGACGAAAGGGGACATCCTCGCGCTTTACGTGTCGCGGCACGGTCAGTCCATCCTGGCGGCTCCCCAGAAAAAAGGGTTCAACCTCTTGGCCTGGATCATGCCATTCGCGGCCATTCTCGCAGGTGGTTTTTGGGTCAGCCGAAAGCTGCGGGGTTGGACTCGTAGCCAGCAGCCGCTGCCGGCGCCCGCCGGAACGGTGCCCGCTGAGGAACGTGAGAAATATCGCAGCTGGATCAAAGAAGAACTGGAGAAGAACCGATGAGCCCCTTGCTGCTACTCATACCCTTGTTTTTCATTGCGCTCATCCTTTACATGGCGCTTCCGCTGCTCTCTGAGGTTACCGGCCGAGCCTCGGTTGCCAGTACCGCAGGGCCGGGTTTGGAGCCGCGAAAAGAAGCCTTGTTACGGGAACTGAATGACATTGAAATGGAGTATTTGACAGATAAGCTGTCGGAGGAAGATTTTAGAGATCTGTACCAGAACTGTGAACAGGAGTTGATTACAGTTCTGCGGACCGAAAAAAGAAAATGGTGATCTCTATGCAATTCCTTTACGTGTCATTGGTCTGGCTCCACATTGTTGCTGCAGCGGTTTGGATCGGAGGGATGGTTTTTTTCATCCTGGTTCTGATCCCGCTTACCCGCACTCCTGAACTAAAGGAGCAGGCGGCCATGTTGATTCATTGGACGGGCGGGCGCTTTCGGAACATCGGCTGGACGTGCCTGGGCCTGTTGCTTGTCACGGGGATTGCCAACCTGCTGATACGTTTTGGAACCGAAACGTTACTGAATCCGCGGTTCTGGCAAAATCCGGTCGCCCACATCACGCTCACTAAGTTATTGCTCTTCGTGTTCATCGCCATTCTTAGTGCGTATCACGATTTCTCGGTGGGGCCCCGCGCCACCGCTTGGGCAAGAACCAACCCCAACTCTACCCAGGCGGCACGTTTGCGGCGGCAGGCAAGTTGGATCGGACGACTAAATTTTTTGTTGGCACTGATTGCCGTATCCATGGGTGTGTTATTGGTGCGGGGGTTACCTTTTTGATTAAATGCGAAATAATGAGAGAGGAAAAAACTTAGATGCATCCTCATCACAATACTAGTAGTCAATCACTGAATCTTTCGGCGGTCGACTTTGATCAGACTCCATTTGTCGCCATTTGGGAGACGACCAAGACATGCCAACTGGCCTGTCGGCATTGCCGTGCTGAGGCTATAACCACTCGTGACCCGCGCGAACTCACCACCGCCGAGGGATTCCGGTTGCTGGAGCAGCTTGCCGCCATGGGAACCCCGATTTGCGTACTGTCGGGCGGCGATCCTGCCATGCGTGATGATCTTTCGCATCTGGTCTGCCACGGCAGTCGGTTGGGGATGCGTATGGCCACCATTCCAGCGGCGACGACGCTGCTGACGCGACAGCTGGTGCGCAAGCTAAAGGACGCCGGGCTGGCTCAAATGGCGCTAAGCCTGGACGGACCGAACGCTGAAGTACATGACACCTTTCGCAACACGCCGGGCGCTTTTGCCCTGACCCTTCAGGGAGCTCAATACGCAGCCGAGGAGCGCCTCCCTCTCCAAATCAACACGACTTTTAGCGGCAGCAACTGGAATCTTTTTGATGAAATTTCACAACTTGTCAAAAGCTTGAACGTAGTTTTCTGGGAGGTGTTCTTTCTGGTACCCATGGGCCGTGGGCGGGAACTCGGTCAGATGAACGCAGATCAGTTCGAAGACCTGTTCCAAAAACTTTCCAACTTCGGACGAACCGTTGATTTCATCGTCAAGGTGACAGAGGCGCCGCACTACCGACGGTTTTTGATGCAAAACCATCCGTCACGACGGGCGGCAGACGTTTCCAATCCTTCGGGAGCTTTACATTCCTCAACCGCTGCTCCAGACTCTCACCGTCGCGGCCATCTGCCTGCTCACATGAGACGCGACTTCGGCCCTGGTGGGAGCATTGGCCTTGCCCCCAAAGGTGTAAATTCGGGAAACGGCCATCTTTTCGTGAGCCACATCGGGGAAGTATACCCCAGTGGTTTTTTGCCGCTTTCCTGCGGAAATATTCGCCGTGACAGCGTGGCCGACATTTACAGGAACCATCCCGTTTTTCGCGAACTCCGAAGCCCGGAGCTTCTCAAGGGCAAATGCGGAATCTGTGAATTCAAAAACATCTGTGCCGGTTCCCGGGCCCGGGCCTATGCCATGACAGGGGATTACCTGGCTGAAGAACCTTTCTGTGTCTATGAGCCGAAGCTAAGACCGGCGAATCGACACCCACAGGGGCAGCTTCTCACGGGCTGATACAGCGAAGAGGCAAACACTCCACCACAAAAAGTGCGGATCCTTCACATCGACCGGCAGCATAGCTGGACAGGCCAGCAGGCCCGCACTTATCAGACGATCCGCTATCTTCTGGATCGCGGGCACAAGGTAATGCTGGCCTGTCATCCAGGTGCAGAGTACGAGCGCTTAGCGGAACGGAACCGCATGCGAACCTTTCCGCTGCCAATGCGTGGGGCCTCAACGATTCTTGCCTTCATACGGCTTACCCATGTTCTGCAAAAAGAGAAAATCGACGTGATCGATGCGCATGGCGGCATCGACCATCAAATCTCGACTCTGGCTGCCTTGTTCGCATCTAGACCGATCGTCATCAGGACGAAACACAATGACACGTCGCTGCGCAGCGGCTTTTTCAGTCGCACCATTTATCAACCACCATTCACCCAGAAAATTGTCGCTGTTTCCGAGGCGGTGCGTCGTCAGCTGATCAATGACGGGATTGTACCGGCCCATGTCGTGGTCATCTACACGGGAGTTGACACCGCACGCTTCCGGCCTGGAAAAACGGATTTGCGCCTAAGAATACGCAGACGTTATGGGGTGGGGGAGGGACAGCTGCTTATCGGGGGAGCGAGCCGCCTTCACGAATCAAAGGGAATTGACTACTTGCTTCACTCCCTCGCCATTGTTTACAGGCGTGTGCCAGAAATACGTTATGTTCACGTTGGACATGGTCCGGCGCCGCGATATCTCGAGTTGGCCCGTCGGCTGGGACTTCCCGAGGGCACCGTGATCTTTCCCGGCCGGATCAGAGAAGTGGAAGACTTTTATCCAGCGCTTGATATCTTCTGCAGACCATCACGCCATGAGGCTCTTGGAACGGCGGTTTTGGAAGCCATGGCAAGCGGCCTCCCGGTGGTCGCGAGCCGGGTGGGAGGGCTTCAGGAAGCAGTCTTCGAGGGAGTGACGGGACTGTTGGTGGAGCCGGGTGATACACAAGGGCTTGCACAGGCTATCATGGACCTTGCCGGCAATTCCGCCCAACGGGTGGCCTTGGGTGAGGCGGCGCGCCAACGTGTTTTGGAGAGATTTCCTATTCAGTCGATGTTTTCGCAGACCGAGCGACTGTATGATGAGCTGCTGGCGGAGCGCCGCTCCACCCTCTGAATCAGTTATCGAAAAGCAAGGACGCAAGGTTTTTGGCACCCTCAAGAGAGCTAACGTCGGTTCCGTAGTTCCTGCCGCGTCACAACACCGTCCCTGTTATGGTCATGCTTTTCAAAAAACCTGTCATTGTTGAGTTCTTCCCTCGTGATCACCCCGTCCCGATCGGAGTCATACCGACTCCAAATGTCGCGTCCGCTCTGTCGGCGGTTTTTCTTTCCGCCCTGGACCCCTGGCTGCAACTCGTCGCCAGCCAGAATTCCATCGCCATTCCGGTCCAGTTTGGAAAAGGACTGGTCATTGCCCGGCCATTCCTGGCGCGTGATGATTCCGTCACTGTTCCGATCGATGCCTCGATGCCGCTGTTGATTGCGATGATCTCGGTCCCACGGAAAATTTTCATGTGATTCACGCCCGCGCATATCCTCGGCCCTGCGCTCGTTTTTTCGGACATGCGGTGAACGCGACTTGCCCTCTGGTGGTTTCGCAAACAGAATGCCACCAAGGAATAAGGTCAACAGGATCGGTAGTACCAACAATCGCCTCATTGTCAAAATACCTCCTTGAGCATGGTGTTCTTACTTCTTTAGATAGTAACTTACCCGCGAGGTTTCATTTTTAATGCGATAGAAACAGTTAAACTAAAGAACGATGGCGGCCAGCAGACAGCCCCGCAATTCTCTCCTTTCTTTCCTGGAAGATTATGCTTCCGCCGGCAATCGGCCATGCTTGATTTTCGATGATGGTTTTCGACTCCGCCGTTATTCTTACCGTCAGATCACGCAGGCTGTTGAAGACTTTACCGGCAGATTGAGCGAAGCGGGTATCTCCCCAGGGGACAAAGTGCTGTTTTGGTGTGAGAACCGTCCTGAATGGATTGTAGCCTTCTGGGGTTGCCTCAGGCTGCATGCAGTTGTAGTTCCGATTGATTATCGCAGTTCTATTGATTTTGTCAGGCGCGTGCACCAGATGGTCTGCGCACGTTTGATTTTTTACGGCGAGGAAACAAGCAATCCCCAGCTCAATATTCACGCATGGAAGCTTTCATTTGAAGAACTGAATCTTCGGCGCGCTGGAAGGCTGACTGTCCCTATGGAACCTCAGGCTGAGACCATAGCAGAAATTGTGTTCACTTCGGGTGCTACCGGGGTCCCTCGTGGGGTGGTTATCACCCATGGCAACATTCTGGCGAACGTTGTCCCGATTGAAAAGGAGCTCGGCAAATATCGGGGTTACGTGCGGGTCGTTGGCCTTCATTTCTTGAATTCTCTTCCCCTGAGCCACATGTACGGACAGGTGCTCAGCATCTTTGTCCCGCAGCTTTTAAGAGAAGTCGTTGCTTTGCAGAGCAGCTACAATCCGCGCGACATTATTTCGCTCATCCGTCGGGAGCGTATCTCGGTTCTCGTCTCGGTTCCCAAGTTGCTGGACCTGCTGTCTGACTACCTCAAGAAGGAGTACCCCGACCTACCGCTAGAAAGCGCCGGGAGGCTCCCTCTTTGGAAACGGTGGTGGAAATTCAGGCGGGTTCACTGGCGTTTTGGCTTGAAGTTTTGGGCCTTTATTGTGGGATCGGCGCCACTTTCACCACGGCTTGAAGGATTCTGGTCCCGGCTTGGATTCCTGGTTATTCAGGGCTACGGCCTCACTGAGACAGCTCCAATTGTGACTCTTAATCACCCCTTCGGCGCCAAACGCGGCTCGCTGGGAAAACCGTTGGAAGGTCTCCAGATAAAGCTGGCTCCGGATGGAGAGATTCTAATTCGGGGAGCCAACGTCACGCCCGGTTACTTCAATGCGCCTGAGGAAAATGCGGAAGCATTCAAAGACGGATGGTTTCATACCGGTGACATCGGGGCCTTTGACGAGTCAGGGCGCCTTTATTTTCGCGGGCGCAAAAAGGAGATGATTGTTACACCGGAAGGACTGAATGTGTTTCCGGAAGACGTGGAGAAGATTCTTAATACTTTGGAACCGGTCGTGGAGAGCGCGGTGGTGGGCGTTGCGGAGGATGGCGAAGAGCGTGTCCATGGTGTTGTAGTGCTTCGGGCTGACGCTGATCTACTGGAACTGCAGCGCAAGGCCAACGAACAACTGGAAACCCACCAGCGAATCCGGAGCATCTCACTCTGGCCTTCTTCTGAACTTCCGCGTACTGAAGGTACGGGCAAACTGAAAAGAGGCGAGGTGCGGGAATGGCTTTTAGGAAAAACGCAGCGAAAAGCCCCGGCGGATCGTCTAACGCGGCTGATTGCGGGAATTTCCGGTCGCGAGCAAGCTGAGTTGGACGAGTCGAAACGTCTGGCCGAGGACCTCGGCCTCGGTTCGCTGGAGAAACTGGAACTCCTCGTTGAGTTGGAAAAGCAGCTGAACGTCTCTTTAGATGATCAGCTTTTCACTGAAGCGCGCGACCTCCGAGGATTGAAGCAGTTGATTGCCCGGGCTGCTGCTTCAGAACCTCCATTACATTTCCCCACCTGGGCCCTTAGCAGATGGGCCTCTGTCGTGCGTGCAGTGACCACCGTGTTGGTAATCATTCCTCTAACACGGTTTTTCTTATGGCTGCGAATTGAAGGGAAAGAGCAGTTACCGAACAATACTCCCGTGCTTTTTGCGGCCAATCATCAAAGCCATCTGGACGTACCAGCAATCAAAGCGGCCCTTCCCTGGAAGCGGCGTTTTCGTGTAGCTCCAGCCATGAGCCTGGAATTTTTTGCGGCCCACTTTTGGCCTGAGAAATATTCAATGACCGAGAGATTTCGCTGCCATCTGGAATATTGGGCAGCCTGTCTGTTTTTTGAAGGTTTCCCTTTGCCTCAGAGGCAGCTGGGTGCGCGACAGACCCTCCGCTTCATGGGGGAGCTGGTGGAGAAAGGACGATCCATCGTGGTTTTTCCTGAAGGGGAACGTTCACCCGGCGGGAGTATCGGCGCCTTCAGGCCGGGCATTGGACTGATGGCTTCGCTGCTGCGGCTGCCCGTCGTTCCGGTGCGCATCGAGGGCTTGGAGCATGTGCTGCCTGTGGGCGCCCACTTTCCCCGACCAGGAAAAGTACGGATTGCTTTTGGAAGACCTCTTTGGCATCAGGGCGAGGACTATTCCGAGTTCGCAAGACGTGTGGAAAACGCGGTCCGCGGCCTGTAAATGTTTCTTGAATGCCAGAGCCGTCCGTAAAAAAAGGGGTCAATTCGACGTGCGGGCATTTTGCGGTAGCAACACGGTGCAGTTGAACGCGGGCCAGGTGGCTACAGGCGACTCTGGTAAGATTCGCGCTCCGAGGTGCTATACCACTGTTGACCAGCACACCGTAAGAAAGGTTCAGCTCATCAGAATGAGGGGATCACGTCGATAACGATTCAGGCAGCGTGGTTCTCCCTCGGTAACCACCCAGGTGTCCGCCAGGAACACTCCTCCGGAATGGTCCTTTCTCTCAACATGTGCCTCAATCACGATGACCATGTTTGGTTTCAGCACGAAAGGCTCTTCTTCCGGCAAAGGTACACCGGGTGCAACAAAGGGAAGTGAACCCACCCCGCCCCCTTCGGCTCCATGCACCAGGGGGGAGTACCAGATATAACCTTCATCTCGGATCACCTGCCCGGCTTTTAAGATGTCCCGATCCGTCTTTCCCGGGCGCAGTTGATCAGCGATGTTGTCATAGGCCTGTCGAACGACACCGGCCATTTTCTGGTATTCTCGAGAAGCTTCACCAATAACATAAGTTCGTCCAGTCTGGCATTCAGATCCATCCGGGCAGCGTGGCGCCAGTTCCGTAAGAATGACGTCGCCAGGACCAAGCACGCGATCGATAGGGCGCTCGCGCTGATAGGTGTCGTAAGGAGAAAAGGTGGAGCCGCTGGCGACAAGGATCATGGAAGGGATTTCGCCGCCGCTGCGGACCATGGTTTCGGAAAGACAGGCGAACACATCTCGTTCTGTCATCCCGGCGCAGATTCGCTCCGGAATGGAACGGTTCATGGCATCACCGATCAGTGCGGCCCTTTCCAAAAAAGCGATCTCTTCGTCACTGCGAATAAGCCGAACTTTTTTCCACCAATCGCGAGTAACAAATTTCAATTTCGCTTCTGGTAATTCGCGGCAAAAGGTCTGATAGTGATTTACTGGAATGGAATTCCGTAATTCCGTCTCAACAACACCGATGGTTCCCTTGTTGCAGCCCACTTCTTTGATTCGCTGAACCGCCGCCACGTCCGCTTGCGCTGCCGCTCGGACGTCCTCCACTACTTCACCGGAACGCCGCGCCGGGAGTTCGGCAATCATCGGAAAGGCCAGGACGGAAGGCTCCGATTTCAATGGAAAAACCACGTAACTGTAGTTCGTCAGTTGGCAGCCCACGTGTCCTACTGCCCAGCGGGTATTGTTCCAGCAGCGATCCCAGGTTCCAGTTCCACCGGCAATCAACAGGCAGTCGAGTCTCATCTCCTCCATGAACTTTCGGATCTTTTCGTGTCGTCGTTGAAACTCCTGCTGGCTGGGCCTCTCATGGTGATATTGCGAGCGACCGTGACCTTCAAATACTTGTTGGCTGGGAATGTATGTCATATCCTTTGACTCCTCGCGCACGAGACCATATCAACTGTCAGGAGCAACTTCAATAATCTTGTCGGTCAAAATCCGGAAAGGTAAAGAGAATGAACCCTGATTTTATTGCTCATAACGCAAATGTTGTCACCGTAGATTCGCGCTTCAGTGTGGCTCAGGCCTTTGCAGTCCATAACGGCAGATTCGTGAAAATTGGTTCTAATCAGAACGTCCTGGCGTTGGCGGGCAAGACAACGCAGATGATCGATCTTAAGGGGAGGACCGTGATGCCCGGATTTGTGGATGGACATGTTCATGGGGGAGCACGGGTACGCGATCACTCTGCGCATCCCTTGAAATGGCCCAAGAGTATTCCCGAGCTCCTGGAGCAGATTCGAGCTGTGACCGAACTTGCGGAGCCGGAAAAGTGGTTGAACTTCGGCGGAGCCTGGCATCCCAGCCTTTTGGCGGAAAAGAGGTTTCCCACGTGCCGGGAGCTCGACATTGTGTCTCCAAGAAATCCAATTTACCTGCCGCGCGGAGCCCAGGCGGCTGTCGTCAACAGCCTGGCCCTTAAATTCGCCGGCATTGACCGGAACACCATTCCTCCTGAAGGAGTCGGTCGCATTGAAAAAGATTCTGAAACTGGCGAGCCGACCGGCTTGCTCATGTCAAATGCCGTGCACATGGTTCGCAAACTGCTGCCCCAGGTTCCCCTTGGTCTCGGAGCGATTGTCCAGTCGATTGTCGATCAAAATGCCATTTTTAATGCGGCCGGGATTACCAGCGTTCGTGATGCAGGACATGGAGGCGTGCTTGGCGTGCCGTCGCCCGATTGCATTCGGGCCTTTCAAGAAGTTCGCAGACGCGGCTTACTAACGGTTCGCACCAGCCTGATGTTTGAACCGTTTTCACGAGAGCTGCCACTGGAGAAGGTTCTCGAACAGCTGCGTTCTTTTGGGGGCGTAACCGGGTTGGGGGATGAATGGCTGCGGATTGACGGTTTGAAGTTGTATATCGACGGCGGCGTTGAATCTGCTTATTTGAAAGAGCCCTACGTGACCGATCCCAGCTTTAACGGGCTTAGGAATTTTACCGTTGAGAAACTTCACGCCATTGTCAGCGAGGCCAACCGGCTGGGTTGGAGTGTGGGAGTCCATGCCGTAGGCGATGCTGCTGTTCAAATGGCGCTTGATTCTTACGAAGCGGCTCATAACGAAAAATCGATCAAAGGCAAGCGTTGGACGCTGGAGCATGCGTTCTTGTTGCGTGAACCACAGGACTTTGAGCGGGTGAAGCGGATGGGCGTGATCGTCAGCGCTCATATCTGGCTGATGTATCGCACAGGATCCCAGCTCGTGGAGTACTGGGGAATGGACCGCGCACAACAGGTGATGCCTTTTCGGACTTGGATTAACCAAGGATTACAGGTCGCGGGGGGCGCCGATTGTCCCGAGATGGGCAAAAACATGACCAACGTGGAATTCCTGATGCTCTGGTGTGAGATGACCCGGCAGACGGAACAGGCCGGAGTCCTCGGTGCCGACGAAAAAATCTCGCGACAACAAGCAATTCGCCTCCACACCGTGGCTCCCGCTTATCTCACATTTGAAGAAAATTTGAAAGGTTCCATCGAAACCGGAAAACTGGCCGATTTCATAATTATTTCTGATGACATTGTGAACATTCCTGAAGACGAGATTAAAAGCCTGGAGGTCCTTGCGACTGTGGTGGGAGGGAGAAAGGTTTATGAAAAATCAGGGGAGAAGATTTTGTGAGTTGCAGGTCTCTGAATCTCCTACCTTCCCTTTTCTCTTCAAGTGGCTTTGAGCGCATCCTGGAGCGCTTGCAACACTTCGCCAGGATGTTCCGCTGCTTTCTTAATGCTCCCCCAGTGCCTGATCACTTTGCCGTTAGGGTCGATCAGAGCCGTCGAGCGAATGACCCCTTCTACCGTTTTTCCATACATCAGCTTTTTCCCCCAGGCTCCGTAACGTTTCATCACTTTGCCTTCAGGATCTGACAGCAGGGGAAAGTTTAAGCAATGTGCGGATATGAAGCGCTGGTGGGATGCAAGACTGTCGCGGCTGACCCCCAGGACCACCGCTCCCGCAGCTTCAATGACTCGGTTTAGATCACGAAAGCTGCACGCTTCTTTTGTGCAGCCGGGAGTGTTGTCGCGAGGGTAGAAGTAAAGGATGGCAAATTTGCCCGCATAGTCCTGCAAGCGGTGGTTCCGGCCGTCGCTTCCTTGCAGATCAAAATCGGGGGCTTTATGTCCTTTTAAGTCCATGCTTTCTCCTTTGCCGCTTGGTTTTCGGATTGTAGCGCCACGTCTACGTTTCAGCAACTGCCCGCTTCCCAAACTTTCCGCTAAAGCGGCTTGACTTTCGGAAATGCTTTGCCATACTTAGCCCTAGCGCCCCGGAAATAAGCAGAGATTCTGCACGTTGTTCAACTACATAGGATGGCGGTTAAATTGTGAAGGTTTTCTCTTTTCTCAAGTGGACACCCTTTGTCCTCCTGCTTTCTTTAGCACCGTTTAGGCTCTTGACTGCAAGCGCCCAGTCAACTGAAGGGGAACCCATCCTCACCGAAAAGCAATTGAAGGGAAAAAACATTTTTATGCAGCGATGCTCTCTTTGCCATCTTCCCAAGGTTCTCAAGCAAACCTATCAACCGGTGGGACCTATTTTAGAGCGGCTCGAAGATGATCCAGCTGCAGAAGAAGCTGCGCGGGAATTTATTCTTAAGGGAAGTGCCAACATGCCGGGATTCCAGTACACTTTGGATCGTTCTGAAGTCGATGCCTTGATTGCGTATCTCGAAGGACTTCGCTAGGAGGGGCTCATGCGAATCGGAAGCGCATTAGTTGTGCTGTGGCTGTTAATAATTGCTGGAGGCTTCGCCTTGATTGGCGGAAGCTCTGGCTCGCCCTCTGCCGAGTCCGAGATGGGATCCCTGTCCGGAACAGTTTCCGAAGGTGAGGCAAAGGCCATGGAAGGAGTCGCGGTGTCAGCCCGGGCTGGAGGTAAGAGCTATACCACCAGCGTGTTTACCGATTCCCAGGGCCAATACCGCTTTCCACTGCTGGAGTCAGGGGATTACCTGGTATGGGCCCAGGCAGTTGGCTATCGGGAGGAACGCAGGCAATTGAAGATCGCCGGAGGCGAGGAGCGACGGCAAGATTTCAGTCTTTCGAATAGGTCCGATTTTGGCAGCCAGCTTTCCGGGACTGAGTGGATGAACAGCCTGCCGGAAAATACGCCTGAAGATCGCCGCATGAAACGAGTGCTACGGCACTCTTGCGGGAGTTGCCATGTCATGGGGATAGTCCTGCAGAATCGGTTTGATGCTCCCGGCTGGAGAGTGCTTTTGCAGTATATGGAACGGACTTCTTCGCACGGCATCCTGTCTCCCACCCGTCCTCCCTACGCGGTAATTCGTCACTACGAAGAGGATCTGGTGAATTACCTGGCCCGGGTTCGCGGGCCTCAATCTTCTTCGTTGAATTACAAACCGATGCCTCGAGCCACGGGTGAAGCGACCCGCATAGTAGTTACTGAATACGATATTCCACCGGTTCTCAGTCATCATGGGAGCTTCTGGTCAGAAGGGACACCTTCCAGCCATGGCGCAAAGGCGGCGCACGATGTTTCGGTCGACGCGGAAGGGAACGTATGGTTTTCAGACACCGTGAACCCGAATCGCACCATTGGGAAGCTCGACCCGAAAACAGGGCGGGTGAGTGATTACTCTTTTCCCGGGAAGGACGGACTTGCCGTTCGATCTCACGGAATCGTGGTAGATCAGAGCGGCAGCGTATGGTTTACCAACCTCACGGAAGGCACCCTGGATAAATTTGATCCTCGGACCGAGAAGTTTCAGCGTTTTCCGCTGACGAAAGGCCATACGGTGATCGGCGGACAGGTGGTCGTCGACTCAAAAGGCTATGTCTGGGGTCCCATTGAAGAAGGTGCGACACGCCTGAATCCACAAACAGGAGAATACCAGGAGTTTCATTCTCCTACAGAGGGAGGCGGCAGTTACGGTATCACAGTTGATGCCAAGGACCAGGGCTGGTTTACCGCCATGGCTCGCGACTTTTTGGGAAAGGTCAACCCTGAAACAGGAAAGGTCGAGGAAATAAAGTTCGAACCGCTGTACGAGGGAGTTAGGGAACAAGATCGTAAGGTTCTCAACCCGGAAGGAGTGCTGGGCTGGTACGCTTCAGCGATTTACCAGAAGGGCCCACGTCGCCCCGGCGCCGATCGTCGCGGAACCACTGTGTGGTCCGCCCAGAACTGGGAAGGGCTCCTTGCCAAGGTCGATATCAATACACTCAAGGTGACCGAATATCTACTCCATCATCGTGATTCGCAGCCTTATGCGGTGGTGGTGGACAAGAATCACATGGTCTGGATCAATTTGATGAACTCCGACCGTGTGGCTCGCTTCGATCCCTTCAAGGAAAAATTTACGGAATTCCCGCTGCCTTCAATCGGAACGGAAACGCGGCATGTTGAGGTGGATGATAGGACGGACCCGCCGACGGTGTGGCTGCCCTATTATCGCACCAACAAGATCGCACGTATCCAGTTTCGGTAGGTCCTCCCACGGGTCATTTAATAGGATCGTTCAAGTAGTGCCAGGAGAGACCGTGCCGGAATTCGTCTACTGGAAACACAATCAATTTTTTCCGGACGATCTCCTGGGAGTTCAAATACTCAAAGACGCGGCGGACATTGGAAAGCACCGTAGACCGCAGTGAGGGTCCCGTGTAACCAAAGGGCTTGGCCGGAGCCTCGGAATATCCCAGGGGCTTCTCGCCAGGCCCTCCCGGAGCGCCGACAACGATCCGGCCTACTTCACCAAGGGGTTCGTGAAGCCTGCAGAAATAGTCATAGGTCCCTTCTTTGTCGAAGGTCCATTCAAATATCTCCAGTTCATCCCAAACACCGTCGCTGAGAAACTCGTCAAACGGCCGAGCCCCTTCCGGGATGCGCAGTTCCTTACCGTTGTCCGGGTGGTAGGCCGTGACCGAATGCGGGTATTTGCCACAGCGCCAGCGGACTTTTTGTCCCACTGTAATGTAAACTCCGGCTGGCGTCTGGTAATACAGGCCATGCGCGTAGTCGGATTGAACATTAACCTCCACGACCTCAGGAGATTGTGCGTAAATCTGAAATCCGCAGGTTGCCAACCCCATTGCGAGACTTGCTGCAACCCTTGCGATACCTGCTTGGAAAAATCGATCCATTTGGTTCTCCTTACTTCAGTTGTTCGATGAGGTCACTGTCCGTCGATACTGAAGGCATAGACCCGATACCCCCCGGCCAATGGTCCTCCTGAGCGGGTGATGGCCGTCATCGGCTCTCCATGGGGGGCAAAAATCATTCCATTGGCTACGGCAATACCTCCTCTACAAGCGCTGGGTAGACGGTGCTCCCACAGAAGCTTACCCGTCTCTGCATCGAGTGCCTGCAGGGTGCCGTCCACCATGCCTTGATAGAAAACACCGTTGGCAACGGCTACGGCGCAGGAGATTCCATAGGCGTTGTGAACCCACCACTCAATTTCGCCGTTATATGCGTTGAGACACGCGCTCACGGAAGTCATGGGTCTTCCCATTGAAAAGGCGTTTGAGGTCACATAGACACGGTTGTAAGCAACAGCCGTCGAATCCACCTCGGGCCCGCCGTTTTGCGAGGGGGCGGTGAGCCCTGTCTTCCAGAACAACTCTCCGGTGTAGCGATCGTAGCAGTAAACTCCTCTTTTGTTTCCCGCTGCGACACACTGCCGGACGGAACCGCGCCGGCTGTGTGCGTCAAAAATCATAGGGTGGCAACTAAAGTCGAGATCAAAAGGGTCCGCCGGTTCCGCCTGTTTAAACCACAGGAGCTCCCCAGAATCCAAGTCATGGGCCAGGATGCTTTCGGTGTAGAGCATGGGGTCTGAGGGCAAGAATCCTTTTACACTTCCGGTCACGTTGTAGACGATGTTTTGTGATTCATCGATTGCGGGCGACGTCCAGAGGGCTCCGCCGATTCCCGTGTAAAAACGCCACAACACTTTGCCCGTTGCAGCATCGAGGCATGCAATCTGGGGATGCCCTCCGGCATGGCCGGCAATCACCTTTCCCCTGAAGACACTAGGTGAATGACGAGTCTGAGAAAGGTTGATTTCCGCCTTCTCATCAAGCTGGGTTTGCCAGACCGCCTTGCCGGACAGAGCATCCACCGAATGAACCACGGTGTAGCTGTCGGCGAAGTAAACGCGTCCTTGTTCATAATGAGCGGAAGCCCGAATTCCCTGGGCATTGGCCTTGAGCTTTTCGTGGGTAGGAGAGGAAAACTTCCATTTCAGCTCCCCGCTGCGGGCATCCAGTGAGCGCAGTTCGTTTTCCCAAGAGCCAAAAAAAAGATGGTCGCCTATTACTGCCGGGCAGGTCTGAATGGGCCCGACTGGCGCCGAACTCCACTTGACTTTTAAACGATCCACATTGTTCCTGCCCAACATCTTTTCCTTGATGTTGAAGCGTGTATTGCGGAGATCGTAGCCGTAGCGGGTCCAGTCGGCGGGCCCAGGATTAATCTGCTCCTGGCCCAGGGCAAGTCTGGGGACTGCCAGCAAAAGGCCGGCGCTGCCGGCATTCTTGAGGAACAAACGGCGGCTCATTTCGAAGTTTTTACTGTTCATCTGAAACATCCTCGGAGGACGGCATAAGATTTGTGTGAGTTATTTAAAACTCACCTTGAAATGGTTGCAAGCATAAATATCCATCGCACCAGAATCAAGAATGCTGAAAGTGAATTTGGAAATCTTTTGACAAACGATTGCGAGAATGCTTTACTCTACGGCCAGGGGTTGTTCCGCGTCTAATCTCTTTAGCTTCATGCCTTGATCGGCCGCGTCCGATTGCAGGTGCAGATTTATCTGGACTTAAATACGACTCAGGGGAGGTTGTAATGGTCAGGAGTGCAGGTCAAAACAGATTTAAGAAATGGGCGGCCCTTATCTCGGGCGGCCGCGCGTTTTTTTCATGGTCATTATTGTTAGGGGCATTTCTGTCGTTCGCCATGGCACAGTTGCCCACGGGGACGATTTCAGGAGTCATTAGGGATGCCAGCGGAGGCGTCTTGCCCGGAGTCACCATCGCGCTCACCAACGTCGAAACAGGACAATCTCGAACAGTCCTTACCGACGACAGCGGCAACTATAAGGCTGTCGCGTTAGCGGTGGGGCGCTATGAGTTGAAGGCGGAAATGACCGGTTTCAAGACGGTGGTTCGCCACATTGGCCTCGCCGTAGGCCAAGAGGCGGTGGTGGACTTTGAGTTGCCGGTGGGGGAAGTGAGTGAAGAGGTCCAGGTCACAGGCGAAGCCCCACTTGTAAACACCACCAGTAGCTCATTGGGCGGCTTGGTGAGTGATCAGAAGGTAGCTGACCTTCCACTCAACGGAAGGAATTTTATTGATCTAGCCTTCCTGCAACCTGCCATCCAGCAGCATCGAAACATTACTCTTCAATCGGGTCTGACAGGAGGCTACTTTAGTTCCAACGGCGCCGGAGTTCGCTCTAATAATATCCTCCTTGACGGCGCCAACATGGTTAATCTGTGGGGGGTGAACTCCTCCTCGGTAACCGGTTCGACTTTGGGAGTTGAGGGGATTCGGGAGTTTCGGGTGGTCACGAATGCGTTCAGCGCCGAGTATGGCATGAACATGGGAAGCCAGATCAGCATTGTCAGCAAAAGCGGTACCAATCACTTCCATGGTTCGCTCTTTGAATACCTGCGCAATAGCGTGCTGGATGCCCGCAATTTTTTTGACCGGAAAACAGCTACCAATACCAAGCGACTTCCGACGTTCATCCGAAACAATTTTGGGGCTGCCGTGGGTGGCCCCATCAAAAAAGACCAGACCTTTTTTCACGTTGCTTATGAGGGTTTGCGGGAGAGTCTGGGCCTCTCAATTGTCAGCAACACCATTCCACCGACTGCTCGAGTAGACGGAGCCGTGGTGCCGGTCATCAATCCATTCGTGAAGAAACTGCTGTCGCTGTTTCCTCAACCGAATCTTCCTAACAACCAGTTCACTTTCCCGTTCACGCAACCGACAACCGAGGACTACTTTCAGGGTCGCGTCGATCATTCTTTTTCTTCCAACGATAACATTTTCTTCCGCTACACCGTCCATGATGCGGAAATCTCAAAAGCTCACAGCTACCCGCAGTTCCGCACGGAGCAAGAAAGCCGGTCTCAATTCGCCACTTTGTCGGAAACTCATGTTTTTTCGCCAGCGCTCCTGAATACTTTCAGGTTCTCCTATAGCAGAACCAATATTCGGGGAGATTCCGGTTCAGGAATCCAAGGACCCGACTTTTCACTTATCCCTGGCAGGGAACTTGGAAATCTGATTATCCCGGGTGTCACTTCAGGTCCTTTCGGCCTTGGACCCGATCCGGTCATGCCGACCGTGGCAAAGCAGAACGTGTTTACCCTCAGTAATGATGCTTTTTATACCGTAGGACGCCACTCTTTAAGAGTAGGAACGCTGATCAATCATTATCAGCAATATGCGGAAAACAATCTGGTCGCCAAAGGTTTCGTCGTATTTCCAAATCTTCCCGGTTTTCTGGTGGGGCAGACGGCCAATTATATCGCGGACGGCATCGGTTCCAACCAGACTCGAACCAACCACTACAACACCTTTGGCTTTTACCTGCAGGACGATTGGAAAGCGCTTTCCAATTTGACTTTCAATCTGGGCCTCCGCTACGAATTCATTACCGTGCCTGTCGAACAGCAGGGACGCGGCGTCTCCTTGCGGAATCTCAAAACAGATGCCGCGTTTACTCCGGGCAAGCAGTTTCGTAATCCTTCTTTGAAAAACTGGAGTCCGCGTCTCGGCTTCGCCTGGGACCCCGCCGGCAACGGCAGGACAGCCATTCGCGGCGGCTTTGGCCTAGTGTATGACGTCGGCAGTTTCGGCAGCGCTGTGGTGCTGGTTTCAACATCCCAGCCACCCTACTCTTTTAGAAATCAGGAAGTCGGTCAGATCCTGACCGTCCCCCTGAGCTTTCCCTCAGGCTCAGTCGGAAAATCGGTCCGCACCATGGATTTCAACATTCAGCAACCACATCTGCTTCAGTACAACCTCTCTTTGGAACAGGCTTTGCCTTTTGACATGGCAGCGAGCATCGCCTACGCGGGATCCCGCGGCATCAATCTCATGCAGGTGACCGATGGGAATCCCACGGTTCCGCAGATCGTGAATGGGAAAAAATTTTGGACTGGGCGCGAGCCTCGCATCAACCCCAACTGGCTGGAAGTGTTTCTGGCTACTGCAGGAGGCAATTCCTGGTATAACTCGATGCAGGTCAGTCTTCAAAAGCGGTTATCCAACGGCCTTCAATTTCAGAGCTCGTATACCTGGTCGAAGTTGATTGATGAGACACAGGCTCAGCTTCTTCGCGAAGAATCCAATAGCCTGACATTTCCGACGGACGTTTTTAACCGGCAGACGGACCGAGGCCTTGCATCCTTTGACCTGAGGCACAACTGGCGTTTTAACACCATCTATCGCTTTCCAAGACCCTCGATGAGTGGAGCCCTTGGCCAACTGCTAAAGGGATGGTGGATCAGCAGCATTGCGACCGTCTCGAGCGGTTATCCTTTTACACCAGCGATCGCCATTAACAGGTCGCGATCGGCTGTATTGGGGCCCACTCAAAATGGGCTGGATCGGCCCAATGTGGCCGGCAATCGCAGCATGGATGAGGTCGTGCTGGGCGGACCTGACAGGTATTTTGATCCCAACGCTTTTGTGCTGCAGGATGCCGGTTTCCTGGGAAATTCGGGAAGAAATACGGTTATTGGTCCCGGTTTTGCAACCGTCGATCTGTCGGTAGCGAAGGACACCAATTTGCCTTTTCTGGGAGAAGAAGGAAAACTGGAGTTCCGTGCCGAGTTTTTCAACATTCTCAACCGGGCAAACTTCGCTCTGCCGGATCGGATCGTTTTTGGTGGAGCGCCAACGCCACTGCCGACGGCTGGCCAAATCCTTTCGACGGTGAGCACGTCAAGGCAAGTCCAGTTTGCTCTGAAGCTTATTTTTTGAGCGTGCTGCTGAAAGGCGGCCGGGCTTTTGCAAGCTCGGCTGCTTTCCCCTCACAAGTATTTTTGTGCGGGAAACTTTCTCAGGCGGCCTCGTCGCACAAGCCTGCGTGGATGTTGCGCCCGCTGCTGGTTGAAATTAAAATTTAGACAGTTCCCCGGTTGGGGTGAAATCATTATTGATTGAAGATCAGAAAAGAGGCTTTGTCCTCGGGGGAGGGGCTATGTTTAGGTTGCTTCAACGGCAACGAAAGTTTTCCACCGTTTTCATTGGGTTTCTCTCTGTTATTGCTTCAGGTGCGATGGAGCTGAGTTTTGCTCAGCTTCCGACGGCCACCCTGGTCGGCACCGTCAAGGATGAGACCGCAGGCGTTTTACCCGGTGTCACCATTACGATCACCAACGAGGAGACCGGCTTGAACCGGACGGCTTTGACGGACGATAGTGGATCCTATAGAGCGCCCGCGCTCCCGGTAGGTCGTTATGAAGTGCGCGCTGAGCTCTCGGGATTTAAATCCGTGATCCGCCACGTGACGCTCTCGGTTGGCGACGCAGCCGTGGTCGATTTCGTCCTCCCTGTGGGTGAGGTGAGCGAACGGGTGGAGGTTACGGGAGAGGCTCCCCTTATCAACACGACGAGTAGCTCCCTGGGTGGACTGGTGGACGACCAAAAGGTGGCGGATCTCCCCCTTAACGGCAGAAATTTTGTGGACCTTGCCTTTCTGCAGCCGGCGGTTCATGAACACCGCAATATGAACCTGGTCTCAGGAATGTCGGGAACCTGGTTTACCAGCAATGGAGCCCCTCTTCGCTCTAATGCCATCATGCTGGACGGCGCCAACATGGTAAACCTGTGGGGAGCTAATTCGGCTTCCATAACCGGATCCACTCTCGGGGTTGAGGGCATCCGCGAGTTCCGCGTCGTCACCAATGCGTTCAGCGCTGAATACGGCATGGCTATGGGAAGTCAGATTTCCATCGTAAGCAAGAGCGGAAGCAACGAGTTTCACGGGTCGCTTTTTGAGTTTCATCGAAACAGCGCTCTCGACGCTCGTAATTTCTTTGATCGAAAAACCGCCAGCAACCCCCGCCGGCTCCCGGTATTCATTCGCAACAACTTTGGGGTTTCCGTAGGCGGTCCCATCGTGAAAGACAAGACCTTTTTTCACGGTGCTTATGAGGGCTTGCGAGAACGTCTTGGGGTGACCCGCATCTCGAACACCATTCCGAATTCAGCCAGAGTCGACGGCGGCCTCGTTCCCACGGTCAATCCAATAGTCAAACCGCTACTCACGCTTTTTCCGGAACCGAACCTGCCCAATAATCAGATGACGTTTCCGTTTACGCAGCCGACCACTGAAGATTACTTTCAGTTGCGCATCGACCATACCTATTCGTCGAACGACAGCATCTTTGGCCGTTATACGTTCGATGATGCCGAACAAACCAAACCACGCGACTATCCCCGCTTCGTCGACCAGTTGGCCAGCCGCGCGCAATACGCCACCATCTCAGAGACTCACGTCTTTTCGCCGGCGGTGCTGAATACAGTTCGCTTGTCTTACAGCCGCACTTTCCTGGCCGCCGATTCAATCTCCGGAATCCGAGGACCCCAATTCTCACTCATGCCAGGACAGGATATTGGCAACCTCGTCATCGGCGGAGTCACACCCGGCCTTGGACTGGGTCCGGACCCAGTGAATCCGACGCGCGTAAAGCAGAATGTGTTTACATTCAGTGATGACGTTTTCTGGACACGAGGTTCTCACTCAGTCAAGTTTGGAACCCTAATAAACCATTATCAGCAGTACATGGAAACCAATCTGGTTGCCAAAGGGTTTGTGATCTTTCCCAATCTGCCTGCATTCCTGCAGGGGATTCCCGCTGCCTATCAGGCAAATACACCCGGGTCGCTTCAGATCCGAACCTACCACTACAACACGTACGGCTTTTACATTCACGACGATTGGAAAACGCGCTCCAATTTCACGTTGAACCTGGGACTGCGCTACGAGTTCATGACGGTTCCCGAGGAACAGCAGGGCCGCGGGGCGGCTTTGCGAAATATCCGGACGGATAAAGACATGACTTTGGGCAAGCCGTTCGAGAACCCGTCCCTGAAAAACTTCAGCCCGCGCTTCGGTTTTGCTTGGGATCCCACCGGAACAGGTAAGACTGCGGTGCGCGGCGCGTTTGCCTTGACCTACGATGTGGGAAATCTGGGCAGCGGTCTGCTGGTGGTGGGCATTGCGCAACCTCCATTCTCAAGCCGCAGCCAGGTGGCAGGACCAGCGGCACGGAACTTCACCCTTCCCCTGACGTTTCCTCCCGGCTCAGTAGGAACTGCGATCAGAACTATTGATTTCAACGTCGAGCAGCCCCACATGCTCACCTATAACTTGACCATTGAACAGGCGCTCCCCTTGGATACACGACTCAGTGTCGCTTATGCCGGCTCACGCGGTATCAATCTCGTTCAGATACCTGAGGGGAACCCCACTGTTCCCCAAATCCGTCCAGACGGACGCAAGTTCTGGACGGGTCTGGAGCCGCGGCGTAACCCCAACTGGGCATCCATCACTTTGCTGACGGCGGGCGGGAACTCCTGGTACAACTCATTGCAGGTTGGATTGGAGAAACGCCTGAGCCACGGTCTTCAGTTCCAGAGTTCTTATACCTGGTCCAAGCTGATTGACGAACCCCAGGGGCAATTAACCAACGAGAATACAACCGTTCTCAGCTTTGGCACCGACCCGGATGACCGCCGCGTGGATCGTGCAGTTGCAGCCTGGGACATCACTCACAACTGGAGGTTCAACACCATTTACCGCCTGCCTTCGCCCGCTTCAAACGGTTTTGCTGGAGGCTTGCTGCGAGGCTGGTGGATCAGCGGCATCGTTACCGTTTCCACCGGTTATCCGTTTACCCCTTCTCTACAGACAGACCGCTCGCGGGCATTTGTTCTGGGAGGGCAACTTGATCTCACGCGTCCCAATCGAGTCCCCGGACGAGAAGCTGACGACATCATATTGGGCAGCCCCGACCGATACTTTGATCCGACAGCATTTACGCTTCAGGAATTCGGATTTCTGGGTAATGCGGGCCGCAACATCCTCCGGGGGCCAGGCTTTGCCAACGTTGACTTTTCGGTGGCCAAGGATACGCCATTGCCCTTTTTGGGCGAGGAAGGAAAGCTGGAATTCAGGGCTGAATTCTTCAACATTTTTAACCGGGCGAATTTTGGTCCACCAGATCGACGAGTTTTCGGCGGGGCTTCTCCTACAACGAACGAAGCTCCTTTGCCGACGGCCGGCCGTATTTTTACGACCGCCAGTACGTCGAGGCAGATTCAATTGGCTCTGAAAATTCTTTTCTAAACCCGGAAGACTGGGAGGGTGTTCTCTTCAGGACACGGTTTTGTTTTAAATGTTGTGACGAGTCATAAACAGAACCGATCTTGGGAGGCCACCCCCTTCGTCCTAGATAGACCGTACCGGCCGAGGAGGTTTCATGAAAGCCAGATCAGGAGTTTGGGTTGATCTTTTCTTGGGGGGAGTATCTGCGTTCGTTTTACTTGTGCTCCTGGTCAGAGGAAGCGCAGCTGAAGAAACCGCAATCCTGCGGGGGACTACACGTTCCGTTGAAGGAAGTCCCCTTTACGGCATCCTGGTCAAGGCTCAGGCCAAGGGCAGCAACGTGGCGACTTGGGTCTTTTCTGACTCAAACGGCCAATATGAGTTCCCCCCGCTTTCGCCGGCAGAATATGAGATCTCCGTCGGAAAGAAATGGACGAAGAGTGTGAAGCTCGTCTCCGGTGGCGCTGTTTTAGATTTCCAAGTGCAGCTCGGGCCCGATTTCATGAATCAGACAACAGGAACCACCTGGGCGGCTCTCCTTCCAGGTTCGGAAGCAGAGAAAGCATCTTTGTACAAGAATTGTGGAAGTTGCCACAGCTACTGGAGACTTTTTGACCGGCCTCAGAAAGACGCCAAAGGCTGGGCTGTCCTCGGACAAAGGATGGCACGCGTCACTTCAACGGGCGCACCTCTCGCACCCGACCAGCCCTACAGAATCGATCTGAGTGAAGAAAACTTTAATGCTCTTAACGCCTATCTGGAACGCGTCATTACACCGGAGTTGCTTGGCAAACGCACTGTAGATGCGATGCTTCGACCCACGGGACAGGCGGCAAAGGCTGTTTTTACTGAGTGGGATCTTTCCAAACAGGTGAAGGAAACAGGAATTGCCTGGACCGAGCCGAAAACAGGTGTGGTCTGGGTCATTGTCGTCACTCATGACGGTTATGACGGATTGGGTCGTCTGGACATGAAGACAGGTGACCTGAAACTTTTTCCATCCGCGCTCCGGGACGCTGCCTTTCACGATGTACTGGGTGATCGGGAAGGCAATCCATGGATCACGGCGGCGCGAGCAAATAAAATTGTAAAGCTCGATTTGACCACCAATCAATTTAAAATCTGGGAGATTTCAAATCGGTGGAATAGCCGCTGGGCCCATACCGGGGATTGGGATCCGGGAGGAAATTTTTGGGTCACGCTCACCATAGGCGAAGGTGCGGTAGTCAAGCTGAATCCTAAGACCGGAGAGGTCACAGGTGTTCCAACCCTCACGAAAAACCCTGATGTTTACGGCCTCCAGGTTGATCAGGAGGGGAATGTGTGGTTCACCTATCTGGCAGGTCACAAGATCGGAAAAATCGACCACAAGACAGGAAGAATGACCGAGTATGATCCCCCAACACCTGACGCGGGTCCGAGAAGAATACAAATGGACTCCAAAGGCCGGCTCTGGTTTTCAGAGTTTTATGTCGACAAAGTCGGGATGCTTGACCCGAAGACCATGAAATGGGAGGAATACGATTTAGGATCTCCGGGTGGATCACCTTACTTTGTGAAGGTGGATGACCACGACCAGATTTGGTTCAATCTGATGAACGGGAATGCTCTCGGCACAGTTGACCCGGAAACTCGAGACGTCCAGCTGTTCCTCCTCCCTAATCCGGACAGTCTTTCACGAGACGCATTTTTTGATTATTCGAGCGAACCGCATGCGATCGTTTACGGCCACTCCTACATAGGTCCCGGTTCCCATGTCGGCGTGGGGCGAATGTACGTTCGCAAGTAAGGGATGATTTCCGCCAAAGCTTATATCGGGTCACAGTAAAAAAGGTCGGTTCGATAGGGCATCTCCAAGACCGTTTTCCCCGCAGTCTCGGGATGAGTCTGCATCATCTGGCGCATGCTTTCCAGGAGTCTTGTTTTGTTTTTTACATCCAGAGCTGCGACGAAGCTGACCGAGGCAATCCGCTCCAGGACCAGCTCTGGTGATGCGGAATGGCAGTGGTGAAACTGCACCAGCTGAAGCGGCGAAAAAAGGCCAAGGCTCTCCAGGACTCTCTTCCATTCCCCGGAGTGATAGCGGGGTGTCGTTCCCTGAAAGGGGGCCATCAATTCACTCATCCTTCTTACCCAGGCGAAACGCTCATCGCGTACGTTCCAAACCAAAACGAGCTTTCCGTGAGGTTTCAGGACTCGGTGAATCTCTTCGGCCGCATTCGTAACCTGAAACCAATGGAAAGATTGCGCGCTGCACACAAGGTCAATCGACTGGCTCTTGATGGGGAGGCGTTCAGCAATACCTGACAACAACGGAGTACTCGGGAGCACAAGCCTGAACTGTTTTTGCATTGGTGGGACGGGCTCAAGGACGACGATCTTTGAGTTGCTCCGCAGCAGGAGCCGGGTGAATTTGCCTGTACCCGCACCCAGTTCAAGCACACGTTGCTCGCCACTGAGCAAAAACGTGTCGGTTAAGTAATCCAGCAGGGCCGCAGGGTATTCAGGACGCGCTCGTTCGTAACAGTCCGCACTACTTGTATAGCCGCGAATGGCTGTCTCATGTATTTGATTTCGTTGAATGTCAGCCACGTCGGTATTTTACACCCCGCCCGCTGAGTGAGTTGGACGAAGGAATGTTTGATAGATAATGGGTGTGTCAGTGGAAAAGCACGTTTTCGTCCGGGGGATGAATCGCAGGGATCGCGCGTAGTTGCGTTCAGGAATTACCGGCCGGCTGAGTTACGTCAATCTCCTCGGCGCTGTTGGCTGCTGATGTTGAAATGTGGGACACCGGGAGAGGTAGAGAAAGCGCGTGGGAACGCGCTTTCTCTGGCAAGTTCTGGCTTTAGTACATTCCACCCATGCCGCCGTGTGGAACTCCCGGAGCTTTTTCTTTCTCCGCTTCGGGAACTTCCGTGACCAGTGCTTCCGTAGTCAGCAACAAGCTGGCGATGGATGCAGCGTTCTGGAGGGCGGTACGGGTAACCATGGTCGGATCGATCACACCAACGTCGACCAGATCCTCGAATTTCTCAGTCTCGGCGTTGAACCCGAAGTTGACGTTTTTATCGTCCTGGACCTTACGAACCACTACGGCGCCCTCGTGACCTGCATTCTGTGCAATCTGGCGCAACGGTTCTTCAAGTGATCGCTTCAGGATGTTCACACCGATTTGTTCGTCCTCTCCGAGCTTGAGCTTCTCAAGAGCGGGGATTGCTCGAACCAGGGCCACACCGCCTCCAGGAACGATACCTTCTTCGGCAGCGGCTTTGGTGGCGTGCATGGCGTCCTCAACGCGAGCCTTCTTCTCTTTCAGTTCGGTTTCGGTAGCGGCGCCGACCTTAATCACGGCCACACCGCCCACCAGCTTTGCCAATCGCTCCTGAAGTTTTTCACGGTCGTAGTCTGAAGTGGTCTCCTCGATCTGGGTGCGGATCTGTTTGACACGGCCTGCAATGTCCTGCTGTTTGCCGGCTCCCTCCACTATGGTCGTGTTGTCTTTGTCAACGGAAAGCTTTTTCGCGCGTCCCAGGTCTTCCAGACGGACGTTTTCCAACTTGATGCCGAGGTCTTCGGAGATGACTTTGCCGCCTGTCAGGATTGCGATGTCCTCGAGCATGGCCTTGCGTCGATCACCAAATCCAGGAGCTTTGACGGCACAGGATTGAAGCGTTCCACGCAGCTTGTTGACAACCAACGTGGCAAGCGCTTCCCCTTCAACGTCTTCAGCTACTACCAGGAAGGGCCGCCCTGATTTAGCGACCTGTTCGAGGAGGGGCAAGAGGTCCTTCATCGAACTGATCTTCTTCTCGTTCAGCAATATGTAGCAATCTTCCAGAACGCACTCCATACGTTCCGGGTCGGTGACGAAATAAGGAGACAGGTAACCCCGGTCAAACTGCATCCCTTCCACCACCTCGAGAGAAGTTTCGATCGATTTCGCTTCCTCAACCGTGATGACGCCATCTTTTCCTACCTTTTTCATCGCTTCAGCGATAATCTGACCGATATCCTTGTCATTATTTGCGGAAATGGCGCCCACCTGTGAGATCATTTCGCCCTTCACGGGCTTAGACAGCTTCTTGATTTCTTCGACGGCGATCTGTACCCCTTTTTCAATACCTCGCTTCAAAGCCATGGGGTTGGCTCCAGCGGCCACATTCTTGATTCCTTCTCGAACGATTGCCTGAGCCAAAACGGTCGCAGTCGTGGTCCCATCCCCGGCTACGTCACTGGTCTTGCTGGCCACTTCACGAACCATGGATGCGCCGACTTTTTCAAGACCCTCCAACTCGATCTCTTTGGCCACCGTGACGCCGTCTTTTGTAATGACGGGGGAGCCAAACTTCTTTTCCAGAACTACATTGCGACCCTTGGGGCCCAGCGTAATTTTTACTGCTTCAGCCAATTTGTTGACACCCCGGAGGAGCGCTCTGCGCGCTTCTTCACCATGAGTGATTTCTTTTGCTGCCATAGTCATCCACCTCACTTTAAATTGAATAGGTCCACATGGTTGAGATTGCGTCTAAGCGAGGACAGCGGTACGCTTTCCTGTCAGAATCCCCAAAACCTCGTCCTCACGGAGGATCAGATACTCCTGATCTTCCAACTTCACTTCCGTGCCGGCGTACTTACCGAACAAGATGCGATCCCCTGCCTTGACGCTGAGGGGAACCGTTTTCCCGTTCTCAAGTACCTTTCCATCGCCCACAGCTACCACTTCTCCCTCCTGGGGCTTTTCCTTGGCTGTGTCAGGGATCACAATCCCGCCGCGGATCTCTTCCTGTGACTCAACCCTCTTTACCAGAATGCGGTCATACAAAGGTTTAATCATAAGCCTCACTCCTTTCTTCTAGATAAGCCTAAAAATCGCAATTGGTTACAGTTTATAATTAGCACTCAACCAAGGTGAGTGCTAACTTAACAAACAGACCGCTCGCTGTCAACCGGTGATATAAGATTCCAGCCACGGCTTGGCAAGCTGCGATCAATTCTATGCCAGAGGCTCGGAGTACTCTTGCTTGCATATGAACTTACATATGAAAGAGTTGGAGCTGGCAGGAGTCCGCAAGGTCAGCAGTGGCAAGGTGCGCGAGATGTTTGAGGTGGGAGAGCATCTCTTAATGGTAGCCACCGATCGGATCTCGGCCTTTGACGTGGTTCTCCCCAACACCATCCCGCAGAAGGGGAAGGTGCTGACGCAAATATCCGCGTTCTGGTTTAAGCGGCTCGAAGACGTCGTTTCAAATCACTTGATCAGCTCGGACGTGCATGATTTGCCGGAGAGCCTTAGCCCCTATCGCAACCTGCTCAGGGGACGTTCCATGCTGGTCCGACGCTGCCGCCCCCTTCCCATCGAATGCGTGGTTCGGGGCTACCTGGCTGGCTCAGGCTGGAGCGAGTACCGGCGTACTCAGTCCATATGCGGGATACGCCTTCCGGCCGGATTGCGCGAATCGGACAAGCTGCCGGAACCTATCTTCACACCGGCCACAAAAGCCACCACCGGCCACGATGAAAACATTTCGTATGAGCGGGTTGTTGAGATGGTGGGAAAAGAGTTGGCTGAAAAAGCTCTTTCCATCAGCCTGGAACTTTATCGACGCGGGCAGGAACATGCCTACAATCGTGGAATCATTATCTGCGACACCAAGTTCGAATTTGGACTTTCTGACTCGCAGCTGATTCTCATTGATGAGGTGTTGACACCGGATTCCTCGCGTTTTTGGCCGGCCGATCAATACGAGCCGGGCCGAGCTCAGCCGTCTTTTGATAAGCAGTTCATTCGCGACTATCTGGAAAGCTTGAATTGGGATAAGACGCCGCCGGCTCCGGAACTGCCACCCGAGGTCATTGAAGCCACTTCGCGGCGATACGTGGAGGCCTTCCGAAGAATTACCGGCCTGGAATTGACCTAAGTGTCCCGTCTCTCTGACACCTATTGCAGGGATGGGACACTGAGTACCCCAGTTCATAAGTACAATAACGTTTGCGAGTGGTGCTTACGAGGCGAGGTCAAGGAGAGAGGAGGAGGCGATTTTGCTGCACATTGTCGACGATCCGCTACGCCAACATCGCACCTCACTGGCCTGAAGAGTCGTGGTGGGACGCTGCTTTCAAATCGTTCCTTTCGTACGATGCCGGATTTACAAAAAAGCGAGACGGCGGAATCCGAGGGCGCCCCTTGCCTCTGTATCCGGGATGGCGCATGAGTGGTCTTGAATTTTCTTGACGTCATTCAATTCGTAGTCATAATCAAATTCGAAAATCAGGGAGGAATCGACAAAGCATCCGATTCAGGTGCGCACGCATGTCGTGGCTGGCGAACTTGTCGTGCAATTTTGGTTCTGGATGGTAAATTCCCTCACAGATTCATTTGCCGGGAAAGCAATAAGCTAAGTAGGATGGCAAACGGCCTTGTAGAACCGGGTGAGAAATTTCACTTTATTGACCGGCAGTCGCCTCTTTAAATGGCCCAGGCAAAACCAAAACTCAAAGAAACTCTCGAGGCGGCGATCGATGAAATGGTCACCAAAGGGATTTTGTGGCCGGAGGCGTTGGCCCAGTTTGAAAAGCTGTTTCTCTCCAGAGTGCTGAGGGAAAGCAACGGCAATCTGTGCCGTGCTTCAGAACTGATGGGTTTGCATCGCAACACGCTTTCGAAAAAGCTGCGGGACCATAAGCTCGAAAAAGGCGCTAGGAAAAAATAATTCCGCCTTTCCAAGGACGCGCTGAGGTCTAATCATCAAAGTGGACGGAAACGAGCTGCGAAACACCCGCCTCCTCCATGGTCACCCCGTACAGCGTCTGAGCATTTTCCATCGTTTTCTTATTGTGGGTAATGATAATAAACTGCGTCTGGTCGCTCATGCTCCGTATTAAATCTCCAAAGCGCCCTACATTGGCATCGTCCAGGGGAGCGTCGACCTCATCTAGAACGCAGAATTGGCTTGGACGGTAACGGCAAAGAGCTACCAGGAGCGCCAGCGCGGTCATGGCTTTTTCTCCGCCCGAGAGCAAGTGGACACTTTGAAGCTTTTTGCCAGGTGGCTGTGCAAAAATCTCAATGCCACTCTCCAGGAGATCATCGTCATCCAGGAGCTGCATGCCGCAATCGCCGCCTCCAAAAAGTGCTTGAAATACTTCCTTGAAAGAGGTGTTGATGGCGTCAAAGGCATGGCGGAACTTTTCACGGCTGCGTCGATTGATCTCCTGAATGGCGAGTGTCGTATCCTCAATCGACTTCTCAATGTCCTGGCGCTGCGCTGTCAGGAAGTTGAATCGTTCTTCGTTTTCCTGGTACTCCTCAAGCGCCGTCATATTGATAGGGCCAAATTCCTCCAGCCTTGCCTTCAAATCCGCATAGGGCCCCACAACGTTTTCAGGTTGAAGCCCCGCGACGTCGGTTTGTGCGGCAAGTTCCGCAAGCGACATCTGCACCTGATCCAGACACTGCTCGGCCAGGGTTTGTAATTGGGTTTCAACCCGGGCTTTTCCAACCTCCAATTGTGAACGCTGTCCCTGCGTGTCGTTTCGTCGCTCTCGCAGCCGGCTTAGTTCTTCCTCAAGCTGTTGATAGGCCTGCCGCCAAGCCTGGTTTGCGTTATCGTGCTCCAATAACTTCGATTCCAGAAGGCTCAATTCTTCCCGGCCCGTTTCGGTTTTCTTATTGAAATGACGAAGTTCCTCCTCGAGGGAGACAATTCTCGATTCATTCTTGTTCTTGATGAGCGTGGCTACCCGAAGCCGTTCCTCGAGGGTATGCTCTTGTTCCAGGAGTTGCTTGTGTCGGCTCTCCAGCGAGAGTCGCCGTTCTTCAAGGATTTTGCGGTCCGATCCAGCCAGATGAAATCTTTCCTGACTTTCTTCGAAGTCGAGTTTAAGCTGTTGGAGCCGCTGATGAGTGGATCCCAAGGTCTGTTCAATGTCTGCCCGTCGCGCGTCGAAGGCCTGGAGTTGTATTTCGAGATCCTGGCTCCTTAAGAGAAGTTCACCTTTCTCATTCTCTAGCAGCGACAGTTCTTCGCGTATAGTCTTAAGAGCTTGAAGGTGCCGTTCATCGTCGCGCTGCCACTGGTTGCACTGGTGGGTTAGCGCCACGGATTCTTTTTCTAATCGAAACACCTCTGCCTGTGTGGCTGTTAAGAGCCTCGAAGTCTCATCCAGTAGGGTTTGCTCATGTTTCAGCTGCTGGAGCAGCTGTGATTCGGTCCTTTTGAGCTGAAGCACTTTGTTTTCGAGTTCGCGTTTTTGCCGTTTCAAGCTCAGCAAACCCAGCTTTTGAGACTGTCCGGAAGTTGCCGAGAGCAACCCGGCAGGCGACAACGTTTCACCTTCGAGCGTAACAAACATGCTATCTGGGTAACTATGGGCCAGCTCGAGAGCTCGAGGAAGGTTGGCGACGACCACCGCCGAGGCTTGTTGAGGGAGCACCCGGTTAAACGCATCACGAACCTCCGGCTTCATGATCACGATCTCACCCAGAGTGCCCAAGACGCCATCTTCATTCTTCAAGTGGTGGCCGCCGCTTCTTCCATTGCTTCTGCCAAAGCCGTTGCTCAGGCGCAGACTTAGAAAAGTGCATTTGCCACTTCTAAGGTTTTTGACCTCCGACGCAGCCTGAACCGCTTCCTGGATGGTGTCGACAAGGACGTATTCCAGCTCCTCACTTAAGAAACCCTCCACAAGTTGCTCATATTGAGGATGGGTTTCAATGAAATCAGCCAAAGTTCCGCAACTCTGCACGGTTTGAACCTGGCTAAGATGATTCAATAACTGTTGAACACTTTCGCTGTATTGAGAATGTTTCAGCTCGAGCTCCTGTAGAGATTCCAGGCGCTCCCGGTTTGCAATAAGCTGATTTTGTGCCTGATTCAGACGAGTTTTCAGATCTTCAACTTTGTTTTCCAGGTCTCTGCGGGAACCGTTCTGCCGCTCAAGTGTGAGTATTGCGCTTTCAAGTTCCTGTTGTATCCGCTGGACTGTTTCCGTCTTTTCCGAAAGAACTCGCGAGCTCTCCTGCTGTTGTTGAACGGCCTGTTCATGATCGCGTTCCAGACGGAGTTTGCGCGAAGAGGAATTCTGCAATTGTTGTTGAATCTGTTCCTTTGCGTTGCGGAGTGAGACGTTTTCGGCAGAGAGTTGCACCAATTCCTGGCGCACTTGCTCGAGCCTTTCTTCGGTACCGTCTTTTTGCCGTTTGCGGCTCTCTAGTTCCAGCTTCTGACGAGTCAGTTCTCCTTCGATATGCTGCTCTTCCCGTTGAAGGCGGAGGCGATCTTCCTCCAAAGCTGCAATCTCCTCAAGCAGCTTTGCCAGCGCCAGATTGAGCGATTCCTGCTCCGCATCGTTCAGTTGGACTTGTTTGTGCAAGCTTTCAATTTGCTCACGGTGGTAATGAATGGCACTATCCAACCGTTCCAGCTCGACTCGCGATTCGGAAAGCTGGCGACGCAAAGCGGCAATTTCCTGGTCGAGGCGGTCCTTGTACTCCAGGCTCTCCCTATAGGCATGCTCTTTGGCGACCAGCTCTGCTCCGAGGGCCTCTTCGAGATTCTTTAGAGTGGTGTAACGTTCCCCGAAGGAATCAAGTTGTGTTTCAAGTTGCTGGCTCTCAAGGGCAAATTTTTTCCGCAGCAGGTCGCGAAACTGTTCTTTCAGCTCACGGTACCGCCGGGCTTTCGCCGCCTGGCGCTTCAAGGACCGAAGCTGACGTTCAATCTCCGCTGTAATGTCATTAACTCGCAGCAGATTCTGGCGAGCCATTTCAAGCTTCAGTTCAGCGTTACGGCGCCTGGCCTTATACCCGATGATCTGGGCGGCTTCCTCGATGATCGAACGCCGGTCAATCGGCTTGGAATTGAGCACAGAATCGATTCTTCCCTGCTCAATCAATGCATAAGAGGCATAGCCCAGACCCCCCGCTTCCAGCAGTTGCTGGATGTCCTTAAGCCGGCAATGACGCTGATTAATGGAATAAATACTCTCTTCTGAACGATAGAGCTTACGACTGATCTCAATGATGTCTTCGTGCAATTCCAATCCGTCCAGGCGGATTGGTGTGCTATCGGTCTTGAGCAGCCGTAGGGTTACCTCAGCGAAGCCGGATGGTTTGCGCTTGCTAGTGCCGCTGAAGATGATGTCTTCCATGCGCGTGCCGCGAAGCAGTCGCGCACTCTGTTCTCCCAGCACCCAACCAATAGCATCGGCCAGATTGGATTTACCACAGCCGTTGGGTCCAATAATTGCTGTCACCCGATCATGGAAGCTGACACGAGTTTTTTCAGCAAAAGACTTAAAGCCAATAATTTCAAGCGAATCAAACTTCAACATACCGGCTCTCGGCTAAGAATCCCTCCTTGTACTCAAGCACATCATGACAGCAAAGACTGACACCCTCGCCCAGGCGAAATCCATTTTAGGGAGCAAGATGACGCTTGAAATAATCCAGAATCCTGCCATCGTAATTCTTGAGTTCTCCAGTGAGCAGAATCGACTTGCGGCTTCTTGGCAGTAGAAGGATGTCTTTGCGGCCCTCCGCCTGGGCATAAAGCTGTCGAGTCCAGCGGGCAAAGGAGGGCGTTTCCAAACCAGTGAGGTACAAGGTGCGAACCGGGAATAGGGGCTTCACATCCAGTACCTCGGTCACTTGCGAAGGAGAAATCCAGCAATAAAGGGAGAAAAATCCAGTGACGACACCTGCCAAGGGGGCGCTTTCAAATACCAGGCGCTGTCCAACTTGGTATTTGATGAAGTCAAACACGGAAGGATAAGGGGAATCCAGGATCAAGACCCGCACGCGGTTGTCCTTCAAGGCGGCCCTCAAAGCCACGTGCGCACCCAGGGAGACTCCCCAGATTCCCACCCTTGATTCATGCACAGGTAGGTTTTTCAAGGCAAAGTCAATCCCCCGGATTAAGTCCTCACTTTCACGAATGCCTAAGGTTGAACGAGAAAAAGAGCTGCCCTCGTGTCCTCGAAAAGTGATCAGGCAAACGTTGTAACCAGCCTCCCGCAGAAGGGTAGCCAGGTTCAGGAGCGCCACACGGCTTGAGTTGTAATCATGGTTGAGGAAAATTGCCGGGGCACCCTTTAGACCTGGAATGAACCAAAGCGAGTGGTTTCCATCCGGGCCTGCAAAGCTTAGATCCTGATAAGGCAGGAGGTAAGACTCCGGCGTTCCCATTTCGCCTTCGGCCTGTGGATATATGACGCGGTAGCTCAGGGTTACCAGGAAGGTGAGCAGCGCAGCCGCCAAAAGGATCAGAGAAGGACGAAGTACTTTCCAGTACGACCAGAATGGTTTTCTCACAGGTGCAGTCGAAGCCATAAAGGAGTCTCCGTATTTTGCATTAAGAATAACATCCGGCGCTTACTGAAGCTGCCACTTTCCAGCATAATGATGCGATAATCGGCACCCAGGCGTCTGGTATTTGCCTCACTAATTTTCGATAGACTGCTTGTGTGTTTTAATCCGGCGGCTTGATTCGTTTTTGGGGTCCATGTAGTATTTAAATTTAAGAAATTTGAAGAGGTCTTCTCCAAAGAATGCATTTTCGCAGTTTGCTGTTCGTGCTGGCATGGGTGGTGCTTTCGCCCGCACTTGTATTGAGCCAGCCTGTTGATTTTTTCCCCTTAGAACTTGTCAAGCCGGGGCTAAAGGGCTACGGAAAAACCGTTTTTCAGGAATCCACACCGGAAGTTTTCGACGTTGAGATCCTGGGGGTGATACAAAATGTGGGTCCCGGTCAAAACATGATTCTGGCACGGCTTTCAGGCACGCGCATCGAGCGGACTGGGATTTTTGCCGGGATGAGCGGAAGCCCCGTATACCTTGATGACAAGTTGGCAGGTGCTGTTGCTTACGCTTTTCGTTTTGCAAAAGAACCGATTGCGGGAATTACGCCGATAAATGAAATTGTTAATATTTTTCGTGAGAGGCCCCAGAGCAGGAATCGCGTCTCGACCCGCGCGCGGAGGGTCGAAGAAATTTTGCAGCCGTTTGAACCTGATCTTCCGGATGCCCGACGTCAATACACCGTTCCTGCGGACGAATTTGCGAGCCTGAGGTCATTGGGGTCCCTGACGGCCATTGCCAGTCCCGTAAGCTTCTCCGGTTTCACTCCTCAGTCTCTTCTTTCTTTTGCCCCCTACTTTGAGCGACTCGGCCTGATGCCTGTAAGGTCGCAAGGGGCCGGCATTGCTCAGAACAGGGACAAGGCACCGTTGCAGCCAGGTTCCACTATCAGTGTTCAGATGGTCCGGGGGGATATGGATGTCAGTGCCAGCGGCACGGTTACTCATATTATGGGAGACCGCGTGTACGCCTTCGGTCATCCCTTCCTGGGCATCGGTTACACGGACATGCCGCTGAACATGGCGTCGGTCTTGACTGTCATTCCCAGCTTGATGACCAGCGAGAAGATCTCGGCGACAACGGAATTCATTGGAAGTGTTCGCCAGGATCGGGCTACGGGCATCATGGGAATCACAGGTGCCAAGCCGCAGTTGGTCCCCGTTCACTTGACGCTGCGCACGAGTCGAAACGAGGTCAAAGAATTCAACTACGAAGTAGTGACTGATCCTTTTTTGACCCCGTTCTTAATGACCTTGACCATACACAATAGCATTGTTTCTTCGGAACGTTCCATTGGCGAGCAAACACTGCGCATCAAATGCAAGATTGATGTCAAAAACCAGCCAGCCGTCCATTTTGAAAACAATGTCACTGCGCTGGCCAGCACTGCCGTAGTTGCTGCCAATGCCGCTTCTGCTCCGGTTAATTTCCTGTTGAACAGTGGGTTTGAGAACGTGGTTATGGAGCAGATCGAGTTGGAGATTAGCGCCCAGGAGCAGACCCGCGAAGCCGAGTTGGAAAAAGTCTGGCAGGAAAAAACCGAATTGCGAGCGGGAGAAGAGTTGATGCTGACGCTCTTCTTGAGAAAAGCCAATGGCGAGAACCACGTGCAAAAGCACACTATAAAGGTGCCAGAGGAGCTTGGCGAAGGTCCGATCAATGTTCTAATCGGGGATGGAGTATCGCTCTCCCGCAAGGATAGGGAGACTTCAGCCTCCTACTTTCCCGAAACGCTGCCCCAATTAATCAAATCGATCAACAACCTGAAGAAGAACGATCGGCTGTATGTGCAGCTCTATCGCGAAAAGGCGGGGCCCGTTTTGCAGGGCGAAGGCATGACGGATCTTCCCCCTTCACTCCTGGCTCTTTACGGCTCCAGCAAGACTGAAGGCGACGTCAGGTTCGTCAAGAAAGTTGTCTATCTGGAGCATGAGCTCCCCTCGACCGATTTCGTCCTGAGTGGGGAAAAAGTGATCACGGTCAACATCAAAAAATAATTCGACCGAGCGTCCAACATCCTCTGAGTTTCTCCGATTCTGCTAAAACCGGACATGAGAAAATTGTTACGTTTGCTCCCACTGGCCTTTGTTGTCACCTCGCTTCTTGCGATACAGCCGGAATCGTGGAGTGTATCCACACAGCGTGACTTCCTAAAGGGTGAGTTGAAGGGTCTTTCCATTACCAGTGACGGAAAACTGACACTTGCACCGGCGCTGGAGCCTATTTTTGACACACAGCAGGCCTTCGTATTTTCCGCGGTTCAGGACAAAAGCGGGACTCTCTATTTGGGTACCGGAAACAACGGCAAGGTGTACCGGATTGCCCCAGGTGGAAAAGGAGAGGAATGGGTGACTTTGGATCAGCCGGCTGTTCAGGCTCTGGCAGTTGATTCCTTGGGCCGTATCTATGCTGGAACCGCGCCGAATGGAAAGGTCTACCGGATCAGCGCGCAAGGCGAGTCACAGGTTTTCTTTGATCCCGGGGAAGATTACATTTGGAGCCTCAATCTCGATGCTGAAAACAACCTGTATGTGGCTACCGGTTCCAGAGGAACCGTTTACAAGGTGTCGCCAGAGGGGAGAGGAGCTTCCTTTTTTGACAGCACGGAAACCCATTTGGTATGTCTGGAATGGGACCTGGACAAGAATCTCTTAGCAGGCAGTGCTCCGAACGGGATTTTGTACCGCATCGCACCCGATGGTTCCGGGTTCGCTCTCTATGACTCGCCTCTTGAGGAAATTAAGAGCATCTCGGTTGATCGCTACGGCCAGATTTGGGCGGCGGCACTGGGCGGAGGCCAGGTCAACCAAGAGGCAATGCCGCTTCCATCATCTGGGAGGGAAGAGCAAAAGGGAGGTCAAACAGAGAAGGAGAACCCCTCGGATCGCACCATTAGCGTGCCAGGTTCCACGAGAGGTCGCCGACTTGAAATTTACAGAATCGACAAGGGCGATCTTGCCGAGACATGGTTCAGTTCTGACGACGAACTGGCTTTTGACTTGTTGGCACGCAGTGATGGAACACTTCTGGTGGGGACAGGAAATAAGGGCCGGATCTTGTCCCTGGATTCGCGTCGTTTTGCCACCATCCTCGTTCAGAGTCCGGAAGAACAAGTAACTCAGCTGCTGGAACGTGCTGGATCGGTCTATGCGGTGACCAGCAACTTGGGAAAAGTATTCGAGTTCAAGCTGCAGCCCGCCTCTCAGGGTATTTATGTATCCGAAGTTCTTGATGCGAAGATCACTGCTTCGTGGGGAGTGATTCGTTGGTTTGTGCGAAATCCTGGTTCTGCAGTGCCTCGTCTGTACACGCGTTCCGGGAACACCGAAAAGCCCGATGATACGTGGAGCCCATGGCACGGACCTTATTCAGATTCGAATGGGTCCGCCATCCAGAGCGCACCAGCGCGTTATCTGCAGTGGAAAATCGAGTTTCCACAAAGCGCCCGACCTGCCGCGTTGCAGATCGATGAAAACGCAGTAGAAGAGGTCACGGTTTTCTATCTCCAGCGCAACGTCAGCCCTCGAATAGATTCCATAACTGTGCACCCGCCCGGCGTGGCCTTTATGCGCTATCCGGGAGCAAACACCGGCGGAGGAATTTCTCCCGGAGGTCCTGACGGAGCGCATCTGCGCTCTTTGCCCAGATTTCTTCGCGAGATGGACCAGAGTTCTACTTCTCCGCCGCCACGGCAAGTCTTTATTCCGGCAGCGCAGAGTGTCTCCTGGAGCGCCTCCGATCCTAACGCGGATGAATTGACATTTTCTGTTTATTACCGCTCTCAGGACGAATCCGCCTGGAAGTTGTTGGTGAAGGACCTAGCTGAGACCAGCTATACGTTTGACGCTGCCGGTTTTTCCAGCGGCACGTACGTATTAAAAATCATCGCGTCGGATCTGCCAAGCAACCCCCCGGGGATGGCGTTGGAAAGCGAATTGATGAGCCGTTTCTTCGTAATATCCAACGCAACTCCCACCGTGGAACTGGGAGTTCCTACCAGCCAGGGCCGAAGTCTCAACATCAACTTCAGTGCCCGAACTTACGGCAGCACCGTTTATCAGGCGGAATATGCGATAGACGGCGGTGAGTGGAAGATTGTCTTTCCCGAGGATCTTATCGCCGACAGCCCAGTGGAACAATACACGATTCGCGCTGACCAGATCGATTCTGGCGAGCACACGATTGCAGTACGGGTAATTGACTCAGTGGGAAATGTCGGTACGGGAAAGACGGTGGTAAACGTCAGATAAGAAAGTTGGGTCCGGATCTCTCTAAAGTGCTTCGCCGTACACGTCTATTTTTTGAAAAGAATAAATTAAGAAAGGTCGCGTGGCGGAGCCGGTCTCAAAAAAGCTGCGTCTCAGGGCCACATCTAAGGCCTCAAGCAAGTTACGGTTTTTTGGATACTGCAGGACGTCTTCGATTTCCGCCCTACCTTCAGGGCTAATCTCCGCCACGACTGAAAGAGAGTCCTCGTAAGGGGTCCTCCAGACAATTCGGACCAGCCCATTGAACTGTTCACGCTTCTGGAGCACGGGCACTTCCGTCACGTGAGCCCGTGGGAAAACGCTCACCGAAGACTGAAGCAAGCTCAGGACAGGAAGGGACAGGCGATCTGCCTGGACAGGAGGGAATTGCCGAATCAGCACCAGGAAAAATAAAAGCGTAATCGGAACCGCTCCCAGCCTGGTCCACAACGTGATCGGTTCCAGGTCTTTCCAAAACGTCAGGAATCGGTCAACCGCCAGGCGCAACCGCTCGCCCATCCCAACGTACAGTTGGCGTTCAATGCGCAGCCAAAGTTGATCCGAGAGGGATCTCGGTAAGGGTTCTGAAATGCTGACCGCCTGCCTGATCCAATACAGTTCCGCTGAGTACTGTCGGCACTCCAGGCATTTCTCGAGATGTCCCTCCAGCACCACCTGATTATGGTGGGTGAGAGCGGCATTGAGGGACTCCTGAATTTTGCGACGAACCTGCCGGCACTTCATAAATACCTCCCAGACTTCATCTTGGGTGAAATGGTTTTAAAATCTGTCGCAGCATCTCTCGACCACGAAAAATCCTTGACTTTACCGTTCCCAGGCGCGCTCCGGTGACCTCAGCGATTTCTTCATAGCTAGTTCTCGTCCGAAAAGTGGCATTTTGAGAAACGGCATAAGGCTTGGATAGCATTTGATCTTAACCGGATTTTAGGTTCAACGCCGTCTTTACGTCATCGTCATGGCCTCGCGCTCGATTGCACACTCATTGGAGGACA
>JACQSY010000047.1 GCA_016211085.1 Acidobacteriota bacterium
CCGTCCGCTATCTCATGGCGGCAGAGCAAGTAAAGACCAAGTCAAAGCAGTTGAACCTTACCGACGAGCAGAGGAGCCAGCTCCGCGAAGTGGAGGCGACACGGCACGCCGAAGCCGAGTCGGCATTTCTTAAACTCTATAAGGAAGTCTGGCTTCCCAGAGCGGAGGAGGGAGGGCTGGGCATTGAGAGGGTTGTGCCAGGCGGGCGGATTTTACAGACGACCCTGAACGAGAAAAAGAAGGCAATGATCCATGAGCGGATCATGGAACTAATAACATCACTGCAACGTAAAGTCTTCGGCACATTGAATGCCGTCAAGATTGTTGAATTCTTCAAACTGGGAGAGGGGCAACCTCCTGCTCTTGGACTGCGTACAAGCGAGGTCGTTGACGGCTTCTACTCTTTCCTGGGATTCACTCGCTTGACCAAAAGCGTCGTTATCCAAAAGGCGGTTGCAGACGGGGCCAATAAAGGAGTGTTTGGCTATACGGCAGGCTCAATCCCCACTCTCGGTTCTGATGGAAGGTATCAACTTCCACTCGATAAAATTCGCTTCGGTCCACCGCAGGTCTCCGACGACGAAATTGATCTGGACTCAGGCTTCCTGATAATGCCGCCAGCGATTCCTCAGGCCGCACCGGGTCCTGGACCAACTCCTCCTGGTCCAACTCCACCGGGTCCCGGTCCTGGACCGGAACCTCTTCCTCCTGAATCAGTCCCGCCTGGTCCTGTCGCGCAGACAAGCGTAGAACTGGCGTTCCGCGCTGATCGCAATCAGCTCTATACAGCTTGGCAAGCGATCGCGAACTTGGCAGATCTCGCCGGGAGTGTGGCTGTTACGGTACGTGCGGACTCGGAGAAAGGTTTTGATCAGAGCAAACTCCGCAACGGAGTCCTTGAGCCATTAGAGGAAGCGGATCTTATAAAGTCCCAGAAGTGACTGCGGACCACTATTTCCGGGAATTTTGTTCCGCCTCGATAGGCGGCGTAAACCAGTTGCACGAGATCTCGATTCGAAACACGCTTCTCTTCACCGACTGGCTTGAACATAATAACCATGATTTCCGACGTGGTTCGTAATGGTAATCGAACCATCCTTTCGTGTAGTCAACACCCTTCGGATATCACTTTGATTCCACGTAATGCCTTTAGCGTGATTCCCGTAGCAGTTCTCCTGTGTGTCGAATTGCATTGATTCGTCAGAAATAATGACGATGTCCGGATGGCAGACATCGAAGACCTCTTTCACGTACCCGCTCTCACGTCCGTGATGGGACGCTATGAAAACATTGACACTGGACAGATGTCCTCGGAAAATTTGACTCTGAAGAAGCGTGCGCCAGCCCGGTTTCTCCAGGTCTCCCGGAAAAACCACCGAGAGGCCAGGGAAGTGAAGGAATAAGACGAGGCTCAAATTGTTTGTATCAGTAAAATCGGGGGAATTATTGCAGAAAACTTCGAACTCGATATTCGGATACTCTGGAGGCGATATCACTGGCGCCGTGTAGGTTTCCATCATTTCTAAAAGGGCTTTCATCCCAGGCCCCAAAGGACCCGTTTGCCGCTTGATGGCGCGAAGTTGATCTGGTGCAACCGATTTATTCCGGTGGAGTATTTGGATCGGAATGCGATTCGATACACTCCGCAGCCGTGGCAGGCCGCTGATGTGGTCCTCGTCGTAATTGAGCACGAAAAACCGCTCGATGCCCGTACAGTTTTTTGCAAGAAGATAATCTGCGGGATAAAAGCCAGTCTCATCATTGTGACCGCAGTCAATCAGCATGTTATTTCCGTTGTCAGCCACGACGTAGGCGCAGAATCCGTGCGCAACATCAAAAATCTGGATATGCATATCGGCCCCTACAATTTCTCACACGCCGCCAGTAGCCGGGCAGCGTAAGCGTCGGCAGCCATCCTTACCCAAGGAGGCGTAAACCAGAAAAGCCACCCCAACAGAAGGAGCAGGTTTCCTAACCCAGCAATGACTACGGTGGGGGCTATGGAGGCGTTCTTGAAATGGTTCAAGATAAGCAACCCGAGGATAGCCGCGGTTCCACTGATGGCCATCGCAATCCCCAGTGGTTTCATGCCCCAAAGGTTCCGTCGAAAGCCATAGTTGCAATTCTCTTCAAACACTAGAGGAAATTGTTTCCTGTCCCTGGTTTTTTCCAGAAGAAAGGCCACGCAAGCCTCATAAACCTCATCAGCGCCCTGTGGATCACGATCTTCTTTCTCAGGCGTCGGGATTTTCAAATCAGAAAGCAGATGGCCTAGCTTTTGGTGGTAGCGAGCGAGCGATATCTTGTTTGGCGCATCACGATTTCTCAAGAGCCGAGTTGAGGGTTTTCCACCCCATTGTTCAAACAGCCTCGGCTCCTTTTTCTTGCCGCCGTCTCTTCCTATCTGCGCAAGCAGAGCCGTCCCTCCACTCCACACGATTAACCCCCACAGTACGTCCCAACCGGCAACGCCGGCCGGGAACCACGCCATGGTCGTAAGGCCTAGAGGCAAGGCAACTAGCAGCGCTGGCTGCAATCTCGCTCTGAATGTGTACCGGTCAATCACGGTCTTTCCTAGGCGCGGGCCTGTGTAGTCATGTTCTAAGCGCCTGGTGGAGTCTCAAGATATATCGCGCACTGCTCCGCGTCTCCCGCGATAAAGATAACACCAGGCCACCCCTCGAAACGCATCTCCTCGCCGATGTCTCGCAAGAGAGTGCGGTCCAGAGAACTCATTTCCACTCCGACTCCAGGAGGATGTGAATGCCATTCACCCACATAGTGAACGATCCGAGCAGTCTTCTCCCCGATGCTATCCAATGACGCTCGAAGCCCTTTGACTCCGCGGATGAACGCGGTTGTGTGTTCTTGACTATCAGGCGGGGCTGGTAGCGCATCGACCAAATAGATATTCTTCCGCTGCGCATCGAAGTAGCCGACCAAAATCCCTCCGGTTTCTTTGGGCAGTTTGCGACTGCGAAGCTCGCAGCAGCGTTCCACAAGAGCGTCGTCGTATACAACCCGCCAGCTGCCCCTCTCATGTGATCTCGGTGGCGACAGTATAATGGGAACCCTTTCGACACTCCCATTCTCGCACAAGCGCCAGAGAGTTGCTTGCGGTTCGTCCTGCTCCACTCCGAGTCGAATTTGCTTGGCGAGAATGCCCGCATGGACCAGGACATCATCCTGGGAAATAACTGTCGCCACATCCCGGCACGATCCGCCGTAGCGGATCTTACCCACGTGCCCCCGCAAATGATCTCCCAGGCGTTCGTCTCGGACAATCGCCCTGTAATACTGCTGTTCAAGCACGTCAAGACGATACCTGCGATCCGCGCTTTCGATCATGACGACGCCGTCTTTTCCCGTCGGGGTCAAAAACGCCGAGACGAGTCGCGCCTTGGTATCCACGTCCAAAGCTAGAGCTCGCGCTACCGCTAGCGATGTGGAGGTATCGACAATTAAGTCAGCGTCCTTCAACGCCTGAGCGAGTAATTGGTTGCGGGTAAAACCCATGGCGTCCGCCGGAATTGCTTCACGTGGCCGGTTATAGGGAAGCTGCGGCTCAACAGTCCACTGAAGCGCACGTACTTTGTAAAAACCGACACAATTATCTCCAAGGATGTGGCGGACAGTGTTGTGGGGCAGAAAAGTATCGCTGTCGACAAGCGTCCAGTCTCCCCATCCCATTCTTGCTAGGGCCAAGTAAATCTGGGAGCCAAGCGCGCCCGCGCCAATGAGAACGCAGCTGCGTTGGGAGGTGCCCGTTGCGATACCGCTGAACTGATTAGCGTCTCTCCGAATCAGGTCGGACATCACTCGCAAAGGCTCAATTGGAATCACCGTCAAAGCGCTGGCCTTTGGGTTGAGATCAATGCTGGAGCCTATTAACGGCGCGTAACCTCCCTCCGGCGACTTTTCGTAGGCGGATACCGCAAGTGCAACTTGGATAAGGCTGTTTCCAACGATAAATGCCCAGCGTTCTAGCCACTCGACCGAGCCGCCAGCCTCCCGTTGCTGTGGGATTTCCACTACTAGCAGGAGTAAGTCGCGGTCACGCGGTTTTGGGTGTTTTGGATAAAGTTCGCGGAGCCGATCACGGAGCCAGACACTGAGCACAACTCCCTCTCGCTCCAGTAGATCGTGGAGGTCTTGTAAATGTCGCGGCCTCTCATGAATTAGCCCGTGGACGCGCGGAGGCATTTGCAGAAGAAAGGCGAAGCAGATCCACGTCTGCTGCAGAGCCTCTTTTACCGGCAGCCATAGCAGGCGAACTGAATAGCGCAAGGGCTGTTGATCCCGAACGATGGGGATCCCGACTAGAAGCTTCCCGTCAGGTTTGGGCGCATCAAACAAGTCCTGGGGGATGATCACCTCGTTGGCGGATAGGAGGAGAAAAGGTTCAAGCGGTTGATCTGCTGCGTGTAGGGTTCCCATCGCGGTCTTTGCAAGCCAGGCAGCAATCCGCGCAAGAAACTCGGGAGGCGTCCATGTGAGCCTCACTACATCAGGCGGCTCATTGTACAGGCATAACTCTCTTGGTGCACCAGCGCGGACAAGGTTCAGATGAGGAACGTCAGGAGGGAAGTCTCTCCGAAGCGCTTGGACACGCGGTGGCCAACGGTCTTCATGGTCGAAGCACAGCGCAAGCGGTTCTCGGTACCGGATATCGTGCTTCTTGCTTTGCGGCAGTTCCGGACTGACCTCAACTAGGAGAGCATCATACTGAATATCCGACTCTATAAATGACTTCGCCTCCAAAAGCCTGTAGTACGGATACCACTGGAGGGCAGCAAACATCGCGCGCGCACGTTTGGAAGTAAAAACTTCCTCCTTTAAGAGGAGACTTTGTCCTTCAATAAAATGCACATCCATCGGTTGTGGTCAGCCGGCTCTCGGGCTAGGTTTGGAGGTGATAGCAATGCTGCCGCCCGATGCTGTTTTTATGAGCTTCGCGCCATAAGCACCGATTTCTATGACGATGGGTTTCGGTCTCTTCGTATTGGGGTGCTCCATCGTGACTTCAAACCTATCCCCATCGTTCTTTCTGATCGTGTCCCGGTAAGTCTGTGCGGCCTGCCTGTGTGGAGGAAGGTCAGTGTCTTCCGTAGGGATCGGATCGCTCGACGAGATCAGAATGCAGCCCCGTTGTCCCTGGTCGAGCAACCATTGAACCTCATTAGCGGGCTGAGTCTTGTCTTTACCCTTCTCCGGACCGAGCGCTAAATAGCTACAGTGATGCGGTACGTTATAGATATCCCATTTAAGACGATCATCCCTTTTTTTGCTGCGTGTAATGTTAACGATGTCGACCAATACTTCCCACTCTGAATCGCCAATCATTAGGTAACGCGTTTCCGTCAGACCTACCAGGAAAGTCGCATGCAAGATAAGCGCAGCTTCATTGCGCTGCACCGTATCGCCGTCACAATGCTTGGAGAACGGCGAATGCACGAAAAACTCCACTCCATCCCTTTGCTTCTCGAAATCAGGCACGAGTTGACCGGCATCGGTGATCAAATGGCGGCGGCTTTCCAGAGTTAAACCCTCCGATTCAAGCCATTCCGTTAATTTTTCCGGCTTGGAGAATACACGAATGCCCCGTCCATTTTTAAGCCGGTAACGTGCCTCCTGTCGGAGCACCTCTTTTTCACCCGTTAGTCCTTTTTCCATGAGTATTGCCGCAGGAACCCAAAGCTCTCCGATCTTGATACGGTCGTCACTTTGGTATTTTGCCGCGTGTTCGAAATAGAAAAATTCCGTGCTTCCGCAAATGTGGTCGTCATCCAAGTGGGTGAACCCAACAATATCAAAGGCATCGCGCTCGACTTCTGCCAATTCCTGACGCAGGGCCGTTGCTAAATCAATTCTTGGGTCATCATGGTCTTCTGAAACACCGCGATGACAGTAGTCAAATAGCAGCCGCTTTCCGTTTTCCAGGATAATTTGGCTGCAGTCGCCATTTCCGACCGGATAAAATTTTACTTTGTGCATACATCCTCCTGATGGTTTTGCGAACGTGAGTTTCTTTTGACCAACTAACTTTCGAAATCTCCTTCAAAAAAATCTTTGAACCAGCGCCCAAAAAAAATCAGCCGATTCGAAAGTATCGATACTCTATTCCACCCGTAGGTGATGGTTCCTGACGTCTCATTACAAACCCTTCCTTTTCTAGTTGTCTGAGCTTCGTGCTTGCATTCGTAACCTGCAGATTTAGTGTTTTTGCTACGTCTGCCGCCGTTGCCTCGCCTTTCGATAAAATGTAATTCAAAATCGCTTCATTTCCTGAGGTGGGACTAGGGCCAATTATTTTCGGCTTACCGCTCTGCCAAACGGTTAGAGGTTGCTCCCTTCTGACGGCAGCATCGTGCCAATTATCGAGAAGATCTGGATCGGAGATATCCACGAGACAAAATCCTTTCTTCTCTCGGAACCGTCTTGCCAACTCAACGACGCTCTCACGGGGGAACGACGCGTCGGTACGCTTCACTCCTTCCAACGAGATCCTGTAGATGAGTTTGCCTGGATCGCTCTCAATCGTCTTTAGGATTCTTTGGAAGACTTCTCGGCCTTCGGCATTACCCCAACCATCATCACGATCCATATGCTTCCGCAAAGAAATCACTCCAACACTCTGATTCATCTGCTTCATTGAACCAGATTTACGATTCTTTGTCAAGGTAAAAATCGAACGAGATGTGGGTTCCCCATATTAGAGGTAAGCTATCGTAAATAAGGGCTTTATGTGGTTTGTAGCCATCAGCCGAAGGAGTAAGACGTACGAAACAACCGGGCAACCGGACGTCTAGATCAGCCCTAAATCGGATTGCCTGATCAGCGCTTGTTTTCAAGCCGCACCCTCGTACTTTTCCATGACGAGACAGGCCAGTACGGAACGCCTCTACAACCAACTCCGGATCAGAACGCTTCGCAAGGTCTCTATGCTCTGCGTTTAAGCTTGGACGAAGCGTCTCAATAATTCCTCTACCGCTGTCGGACACAGCAACCTTCACACGGCCACCGTTCCGATAGACTTGAAGAACAGCGTAGCCCTCAAGCTCTGTAGCGCTATGTTCATAGATGTTGTCTATCAATTCACCAAAAACTGTATATGCCGCATGCTCCAAGGCATGCCTATCTGATCGCTGTTTGACAGACTCCGACAGAACCTCCGTTAAGCGATTGGGCAATCCTTGATCTCGGTGATTAGGGCTAATGCCGGCAAATTCCAGTAGTTCTTGGCTGCCACCTCTGTATAAATCCGCTCCCGAGACGACCGGGCGATGCGGGAATACGAATACGTCGGAATGCAATAGGTCGAAGAATCCCATCCTGTTCAGATAGCCCAGCGTTCCCGACTCACCCTCTTCAAAGTTAAGCACGATTGTTTTCCCCACGTGCCGAAGCTGGTTTGCGAAGGAGAGCAGTCGAACGCCAGCGTCAATCATGATTTTGCAACCCGTGGGGAAATAGAAATTCACCGCGCTATTATCTGTGCAATGCGGGCTAGCAAATTGAAGCATCGTTTGTTCAAAAAGAAGGCCGTCTACCCAACGGGCGGGAAATTGTATTTCGTCGGTATTAGGCTGGCTTTCCAAGAAAGAACTCCCGGTTGCACACGATTATACCGAAACGAGCTGGGTAAAGCCATTTTTCGGTCCCCAGGACGCGTCTGGTTTAATGCCGTTGCTTGCGGCAAAATACTGAATGCTGCACCGCTTGATATCCACCCACTTTGAATGTAATGAACGAAACCATGAATCCACTCGACCTGACAATTAACCAACTCAAACGGGCTACGGCGATTAAAGAACAAATTGAGGCTCTAAACAAAGAACTCCGCAGTATCCTTGGTGCGTCAGCCAAATCTGGAGCTGCGCCAAAGAAAAAGCGGACCATGAGCGCTTCGGTGAAGAGGAAGATTGCGGCTGCTCAAAAAGCAAGATGGGCGAACCTTCGCCGCGCTAATCCAGCGACGCAGTCAATCAAACCCGCTGTGAAGGCCAAGAAAAAAACAGTGAGTCGGGCAACCAAAGCGAAGCTGTCCGCCAAATTGAAGGCTTATTGGGCCGCGAAAAAAGCCAGCAAAAAGTAATCCAAC
>JACQSY010000048.1 GCA_016211085.1 Acidobacteriota bacterium
CACCATATTGTCAATAATTAAATGGGACGGGACACTAGCTCGTCTCCTCCCGCAGGCGGCCCAACACGTCTCTGGCTATGCGCTTGAAGGTCTCTTGTACGCCCTGGTTTCTGGTCGCAACTGCCTCATAAATCGGCTCGCGGTCAATCCGAAGCTCCCGATCCAGAAAATCCAGGTCGTGGATGTCTTCAAGGTCCCTCTTGTTCAACTGCAGGACGTAAGGAATTTCGGTGATATCGATGTTGTAGGAACTCAGGGCTTCGCGGAGGTCTCGGATCGCCTCATAGTTGGCGTCCATACGCTCTTTTTGTGAGTCCGCCACGAAGATGACGCCGTCGGCTCCCTTGAGAATCAGATGGCGACTGGCCTCATAAAACACCTGGCCGGGAACTGTGTAAAGATGGAACCTTGCGTTAAAGCCGGCGATTTTACCCAGCTCCAGAGGGAGAAAATCAAAAAAAAGCGTTCGTTCCATTTCTGTGTTCAAGGTAACCAGCTTCCCTCGCAGACCAGGGTTCGCACGGCGGTAAATCTGTGTCACATTGGTGGTTTTTCCCGACAGGCCCGGGCCGCAATAAACGATCTTGCAATTGATTTCCCTGTTGGCGTAGTTGATGAAGGACATGGTTCTATGAATGTCCCGAAGAAGCCTTCCTCGGCTGTATCTTGGCCGATTTGGACAGGATGTCATTCAAAATCAAAGCGGCCTGCTGAAGGCTTGTTAAATCCACACTCGATTGGTTCCTGGAGGGAAACACCATCAGAAGCAAGGCAGTGTTTCCCACGGGATTGATCAGGATGCTGTGCTTACGGCCGCGATGATAGATGCGCTGGAATTCGTTTTCTCCAAAAATAGCCGCCAGTCCGAAAGTAGCGGCGAGATTGCTGGCCGCCAGGGAAGAGAGCGCCTGAATATCGACGTCGGGATTACCGAGATGAGCAATCTCCTGTCCGTTCCGGTTAATCAGAAAGACCCAGTTGGCTCCGATTCGCTGCTGTACGGCGCCTAGAACAAGCCGGATCTTTTCGTACTCCTCCGACCTCAGGCGAAAATTGGAGATTTCCACAGAACCCCGTTCTTGACTCGGCGTTTCACGTCTATAATAATAGCGTGAGGTTGTTATTATAATCACCAACTGTAACTAGAGACAGGGTTTCATGGCCCATCGAAAAAAAAAACCGGCCGCCCGCAGCGTGGTTTTGCCCAAGAAGACAAAACCACGCTCCAAAGTGACGAAGACCAAGGCACAAACACCTTCCAAGGTGTTTTCGCGAAGCGCCTCAGCCTCAAGTAGTTCAAAAAAAAAGATTTCTAAGCCAACCACCCGGGTCAAATTGGGCACTTCCAAAGGCCGAAAAACCCGTCGGAGCACTGCTGGAGCCTCACGAAAGTCTATTCGGACCAAAACCGCTCGCTCCCTGGCTCCCCGCACCAAAAGTCCGCCAAGAAGAAAGGCCGCTGCTAAACGGGGCCCCGCTCGCGTCAAACACTCGCGGCTTGGTGTTAAAGGACCAGTCACTCACCGTGTTAAGGTTTCATACGGCGTTTTACCCTTAACTACGGCGCCGCCCCCGCCTCCCCCTCGCCCTGTTCCGCCCAAAGAGGTGTACAAGCTCTTTGAGAAAGCCATGAGCTTTCTCAATCAAAAGAAGTATCGGGAAGCCCGCAATCTGCTGGCAGAGCTTTGCGAAAAATACCCTTCGGAAACAGAGGTTCTGAACCGGGCCAAAGTTTTCTTAAGTATTTGTGAGTCCCACCTTCGCCGGCGAAGAGAGGAACAGCCTTCTTCGGCGGAAGAGTATTTTGATCGGGGCGTGCTGCATCACAACCGGGGTGAATATGATCAGGCGTTGGAGTGTTTTGCCGCGGCCCTGAAAATGTCCCGTCGCGACTCGGGCCACATTCATTATGCGATGGCCGCCACCGAAGTCCGGCTGGGCAACGTCGACAAGGCTCTAAAAAGTTTGAAAAGGGCGATCGAGCTCAAGGAAGAGAATCGGTACTACGCTCGGAATGACCCCGATTTCAGTACGCTGGGAGCTAACGAACAGTTTCGCGAACTGGTTGGCGGGCCGCCGGGAAATCCGAAGTTAGATGACCTCTCCAAGAAGCCTTAAGGTCGTAGCCCTGGGTGGAGGCAACGGCCTGTCCGCCCTGCTGGCCGGCCTGAAGCGTGTGGCAATCCGCTCCCGCAGCAACAGGAATAGCCATTCCCTGACGCTTCGAAACATTACAGCCATTGTGACTGTGACCGACGACGGAGGCTCCTCCGGCCGGATCCGTGACCAATACCCGACGCCTGCTCCAGGAGACATCCGTAACTGTCTCGTGGCGCTCGCGGGTGACGAACCGCTGATGACCGACTTGTTTCGTTACCGCTTCAAGGGGGAAGGGGAACTGCGGGACCACAGCCTGGGAAACCTCTTGCTGACGGCCCTGACTGACATCACGGGTGACTTCCACAAGGCCATTCATCTTTCCAGCCAGGTTTTGGCGATAGAAGGAACCATCCTACCCTCGACCACAGAGAACGTGACGTTACGAGCTCTTCTTGAGGACGGCTCGGAGGTACGCGGCGAAACCAACATTTCCCGGGCGTCCTCGTCGGTCCGCAGTATCTTTCTGGAGCCTCCTTCGTGCCGCCCTTTGCCTGAAGCCATTGATGCCATACTGAAGGCGGACATCGTGACCTTAGGGCCAGGCTCTCTTTACACCAGCCTAATCCCCAATCTGGCGGTTCCTGGAATCACGGAGGCCATCCACAGCTCGCACGCCCTCAAAATCTACATTGGAAATCTGATGACTCAACCGGGTGAAACGGATCGCTTCACCTTTTCCGACCATATCGTGGCTCTCCAAAAACACCTGGGAGGCCGACTGCTTTTTACTCATGCTTTGATCAGTTCCGACTCCTGCTCGCCAACCTTGGTGCGACGCTACCGCCTGGAGGGTGCACAGCCGGTAGTAAAGGACCTGCACAAAGCGCGCCAACTGGGGGTGCGTGTCTTTCAACGAAAACTCCTCTCTTCCAAAACTGATAAGATCCGGCACGACTCCCTTAAACTTGCAGCCGCAGTGCTCGAGATCTACAAAAAGGAAAGCCAAAGGTGAATCGCCGAAAAAGCTCAGCAGCCGCTCCCAAACGTTATGCGCTCATCCTGGCGGCCGGCAAGGGGAAGCGCATGAAATCAAACCTGGCAAAGGTGCTGCATCCGCTGTGCGGACGCCCTTTGCTGCTGCACGTTTTGAACACTCTTCAAGCGCGGGAGTTCCAAAAAAAATTCGTTGTAGTAGGTCATCAATCTGCCCGGATCAGAGAACTGATTTCTGGTGATGACATCGAATTTATCGAGCAGAACCAGCAGCTGGGTACCGGTCATGCCGTACGCACTGCTTCGGCCCAGCTGAAAGGGCTTTCGGGTAGTCTCTTACTTCTCTATGGCGATACCCCGTTGATTCAATCCTCCACGCTCGAACGTCTAATGCGCGCTCGCGAACGAAACAATGCGGAACTGGCGCTGATCACGGCCTCAATCGAGAATCCCTCCGGGTACGGGCGAGTGATTCGAACGCCGGAGCAGGCCATCCTGCGCATCGTGGAGGAAAAAGACGCTACGCCGGAAGAACGCCGAATTCAGGAAGTAAATCCCGGCATTTATTGTTTTGATCTGCGGTCGTTGCTTTCGGGACTGTCCCGCCTCTCCTCAAAAAACGCAGCAGGAGAATATTACCTGACTGACCTGGTAGAAATTTTCACAAGAGCGGGGAAAAAGGTCATCACCCTACCGGTGGAAACCGCCCGCGAAGTCATGGGTATTAATTCCCGCGTGGAACTGGCGGACGCCGAACTATTCCTTCGGGCCAGAATCAACCAGAAGTGGATGGCCAATGGTGTCACCATCTTAGACCCGGCGACTGTGTTGATTGACGACACGGTTGAGATAAAACGCGACAGCGTCATCTACCCCGGCGTGTTGCTGGAGGGCGCCACCCGCATCGGTTCACGTTGCATCATTCGCAGTTACTGCCACATTCAGGATTCCATTCTCGACTCGGATGTTGTGGTCGATCATGCGTCAGTAGTGCGACACAGTCGGGTAGGCAAGCACAGCCGCATCGGGCCTTTTGCTCACCTGCGCCAGAATTCCATCATCGGAGAACACGCGCGCATTGGAAATTTTGTGGAGACAAAAGCGGCTCGCGTCGACACAGGATCCAAAGCTTCCCATCTGACTTACCTGGGAGACGCCGAGGTGGGCAAACGTGTCAATATCGGGGCAGGTACGATTACGTGTAACTATGACGGGAAACGCAAGAACAAGACGGTTATCGAGGACGACGTATTCATCGGAAGCAATACTCAGTTGGTCGCTCCGGTGACCATCCATAAAGGTTCTTACGTCGCAGCGGGGTCCTCGGTCACTGAAGATGTCCCCCCCCACTCGCTGGCCATTGCGCGCAGCCGTCAAGTCGTTAAGGAGGGATGGGTTCGAGAAAAAAACAAAAACGCAAATCACAAGGATCAGGGCGCTACTTCCGAAAGGTCTTCGAAAAAGTAAGGCAGGTTCCTGCCGGCAAGGTAGCCACCTACGGGCAAATCGCTACCTTGATAGGGCATCCGGGTTGGGCGCGCCAGGTGGGCTGGGCGCTCCACAGCCTCAGCGGCCCTTTGCTTTATGAGGTGCCCTGGCACCGGATCATCAATCAGCAAGGCACCATCTCTTCCTGCTCGTCGCACTCCGCTGACCTGCAGAGGCGGCTTTTGGAAGCGGAAGGCATCATTTTTGATTCGCGGGGTCGCGTGGATCTTCGCATTTTTCAATGGAGGGCGCTCCGTTAGCAGGCCCGCCTGACCGCAACTCAGCGTACTTAGGGGACCAGGTATTAGATGGGGAGTCCCACCGAGGAGTGGTACTCCTGCAGACTGCGCACGCTGATCTCTTCGCGTTGAAGGGCCCGTATGGCGCTGACCGCCGCCGCCGCCGCCGAGAGTGTGGTAATGCAGGGAGTGTTGTACTGGGTGCAGGTGCGACGGATTGCCTTCTCGTCAAAAAACGATTCCCTGCCCAGCGGAGTGTTGATGACCAGATCGATCTTGTTGCTCTTGATCAGATCCACAATATTCGGTCGCCCCTCGTTCACTTTGAAGACCCTCTCCGCGTCCAAGCCGGCTTCCTGAAGGATTTTTGCCGTTCCGCGGGTCGCCACCATGCGAAACCCGATTTCTTGAAAATCGCGGGCAATGTTGGCCACATAACGTTTGTCTCTCTGGCTGACACTGATAAACACCGTGCCGCCTTTCGGCAAATCGACCCCCGCGCTGATTTGGGCTTTGGCATAAGCCAATCCAAAGCTCTCCGAAGCACCCATCACCTCACCTGTCGATTTCATTTCCGGACCCAGAATGGTGTCAACGCCGGGAAATTTTGCAAAAGGAAAAACCGGGGCCTTGATAAAACAGTAGCGTATCTTGAGCTCATCGCCGAGACCGAACTCCCTTAATTTCCTGCCCACCATTAGGTGAGCGGCGATTTTCGCCAACGGCACGCCGGCAGCCTTGCTGACAAAAGGGACGGTTCGACTGGCTCGCGGATTGACCTCCAGCACGTACACCTTGTTTTCCACGATGGCAAACTGCACATTCATCAAGCCCACCACTTGAAGCGCCTGGCCCAGCCTTCGCGTGTAATCCCGCATGGTGTCGAGATGCTCTTCCTCAATCACGATGGGAGGCAGCACCGAAGTACTATCTCCCGAGTGAATTCCCGCTTCCTCAATATGCTCCATGATGCCCCCGATCAGGACATCCGTCCCGTCTGCCAGCGCATCGACGTCGTACTCGCGAGCGTCTTCCAAGAACTTGTCGATCAGCACCGGATGCTCCGGTGACACCTCCACGGCAGAACGAACATACTTTTCCAGCGAAACATCATCGTAGATGATGGCCATGGCACGTCCACCCAGCACGTAGGAAGGACGCAGCAGGACGGGAAACCCAATCCGTTTGGCGATCTCACGAGCTTCTTGCACCGAGAGCGCCGTTCCATTTTCCGCCTGAGGGATGCGTAACTCCTCGAGCAGGTTGCCGAATCGCTTACGGTCCTCGGCCAGATCGATCGACTCCGGAGAAGTGCCGATGATGGGAACGCCGGCATTGAAAAGCTTCAAAGCAAGCTTGAGCGGGGTCTGGCCTCCGAACTGCACGATGACGCCATCCGGCTTTTCTCTTTCCACAACGGCCATGACGTCTTCGAAGGTTAAAGGCTCGAAATAAAGCCGATCCGAGGTGTCGTAGTCAGTTGAAACCGTTTCAGGGTTGCAGTTGACCATGATGGTTTCATACCCCGCCTCGCGCAAGGAGAACGACGCGTGGCAGCAACAATAATCAAATTCGATACCCTGCCCTATCCGGTTGGGACCGCTTCCCAGGATGATGATTTTTTTCTTGTCGGTGGGGTCTGCTTCGTCTTCTGATTCGTAGCTGGAATAAAAATACGGCGTGTATGACTCGAACTCCGCCGCACAAGTATCCACCCGCTTGAGCACCGGCGTGATTCCATGTTGCTTGCGGTATTTCCAGACATCCAGGTGACTGACCGTTGCACCTTGCGACTGTGCTCTTCCGGTGGAATCATTAAGGATGTCAGCCAGCCACACGTCCGAAATTCCGCACCGCTTGGCCAGATGAATGCGCTCCGGAGCAATTTCCGGCAACGCCTTCCCGCGCAGCTCCTCGCTGAGTTGAATGACTTCTTGAAAATGAGTCAGAAACCACCGGTCGATCCGGGTCAGCTCATACACTTCATCAATGCTCATTCCCTGTAGAAATGCCTGCCGCAGGTAGGCCACACGCTTCGGATTGGGACGGATCAGGTTTTCGTGCAAGCGTTCGGGGGCGATGGATTCACTCGACAGGGTTTTCCCGGTTTCAAGAGACCTGACGCCTTTAAACAGGGCTTCTCGAAAAGTTCTTCCAATAGCCATCACTTCCCCTACCGACTTCATTTGCGTGCCCAGGACGGGTTCGGCTTCAGGAAACTTTTCAAAGTTCCACTTGGGGATTTTGACAACCACGTAATCGAGCGTGGGTTCAAACGATGCTGGTGTTTTCCGCGTGATATCGTTGGGGATCTCATCCAACGTGTATCCCACGGCTAGCTTGGCGGCGATCTTAGCGATAGGGAAACCCGTGGCCTTTGAAGCCAGGGCGGAACTCCGGCTTACGCGTGGGTTCATCTCGATAACCACTAGGCGCCCGTTTTCAGGATCGACCGCAAACTGTATGTTAGACCCCCCCGTCTCTACTCCCACTTTGCGGATAATGCGGATGGCAGCGTCGCGCATCGCCTGATATTCCTTGTCGGCCAAGGTCTGCGCTGGCGCCACGGTGATGGAATCTCCGGTGTGAACGCCCATGGGATCAAAATTTTCAATTGAGCAAATCACCACAACGTTGTCATTGAGGTCGCGCATAACTTCCAGCTCAAACTCTTTCCACCCCATGATCGACTCTTCTACGAGTATCTCGTGAATCGGGGAAAGCTGTAGGCCTTTAGCCGCGATCTCTTCAAACTCCTCCGTGTTAAAGGCGATCCCCCCGCCGGTTCCGCCCAGCGTGAAGGAAGGCCGGATTACCGCCGGCAACCCCACCCTGTCGACAATGGCCTTGGCCTCCTTCAAGCTGTTGGCAAATCCGGAGTGCGGAACTTCCAGCCCGATTTCTTCCATCGCGCTCCGGAACAGCCGCCGGTCCTCTGCAATCTTGATGGCGCCGACGCGCGCCCCTATCATCTCGACTGCGAATTCATCCAGCACCCCGGACTCACAAAGTTCCACCGACAGGTTAAGACCCGTCTGGCCTCCTACGGTCGGCAGCAAGGCGTCCGGCCTTTCTCGTCGGATGATTTCCGCGACGAAAGGACGTGTCAAAGGCTCAACATAGGTACGCGTGGCTAACTCGGGATCGGTCATGATGGTTGCAGGATTCGAATTAACCAGAACCACCTCGAAGCCGTCACTCAGCAAAGCCTTGCATGCCTGCGTTCCGGAATAATCGAATTCGCATGCCTGACCGATCACGATCGGACCGGACCCGATAATCAGGATTTTTCGTATGTCCGTTCTTCTTGGCATAAACCTCGCCTGCCGTATTCTCCAGCCCACGCTGCTCCTGGACTGTTTCCCGACGGCAACGGATAAGAATAGCTAAAACTAGACCTGTTGGGTTGAAAAAAGTAACCGGCCGCTATCGCTCGGCGTTTTCTCTCATCAGCTGGACAAAATCATCGAACAGATACAAGGAATCATGAGGCCCTGGGGACGCCTCGGGGTGATACTGAACTGAATAAACCGGCGAGTAGCGGTGGCGAAAACCCTCAAGCGTCTGGTCATTCAAGTTCATGTGGGTTAGTTGTACTTCTCTGTCTTTGAGTGAGTCCGGATCCACGGCAAATCCGTGGTTGTGAACGGTAATCTCGATCTTTCCCGTTATCAGGTTTTTTACCGGCTGGTTGCCGCCGCGATGACCGAACTTAAGTTTGTAAGTTTTCCCTCCAAAAGCGAGGCCGAGCAGTTGATGTCCCAGGCAAATACCAAAAAGCGGCTTTCTGCCCACCAGCTTGCGGATGTTTTCAACCACATAGGTCAGCGGCTCCGGATCGCCGGGCCCGTTTGAGAGAAAGACGCCGTCGGGATTCATTCCCAATACTTCCTCAGCGCTGGTGGTGGCCGGCACCACCGTCAAATCACATCCCCGCTCGGCAAGACAACGGAGGATGTGATGCTTGATCCCGAAATCATACGCCACTACTCGAAATTGCGGGTTCGGGGATTCCCATCGAAACCTTTGGTGCGTGCTGACGTGGCGCACGTAATCGCTGCCCGTCATGGGAGGATGCGCCAGCACTTTGCATTTCAACGATTCGTGATCGAAATCCAAAGGCGAAATAATCCCTCTCATTGCGCCACGATTGCGTATGTGCCGCACCAGCGCCCGGGTGTCAATTTCAGCAATTCCCGGTACGGTATATCCCAGCAGATATTGGCTTAGGGTTTCCCTTCCGCGCCAACTGCTGAAGATGGGACTGCATTCGCGGACTGCAAAACCCTCGACGTAGGGACGCGTCGATTCTTCATCCTCAGGAGTGGTGCCATAGTTTCCAATTTCAGGTTGGGTCATCACCACGATCTGACCCGCGTAGGAGGGATCCGTCAACACCTCCTGATATCCGGTCATCGAGGTATTGAATACGACTTCGCCGACGCACTCTTTGAGGGCGCCAAAAGCCCTGCCCTCTAAGTACGTTCCATCCTCCAGGTACAGTATGGACTTGTTTACGTCAGTCATGTTTATGGACGCAGGCTCGTAAATCCCGTGCCGGAGGAAGTCCCCGGTATCCGGTCTCCATTACTATTCCAACAGCCCCAGTTTGGATACGGGCCAGTAACGGAAAATAGCCTTACCAAAGACGTTCTTTTCAGGGACAAAACCCCAGTTGCGGCTGTCGTTGCTGGAGTTGCGATGGTCCCCGAGGACAAAGTAGTGTCCCGGAGGCACCGTAGTCAGAGGGTAGGAAGTGTGATCCAGGTGCTCAGATAAGATATAGTCTTCCGCAAGCTGCTTGCCGTTAACGAAGACCACGCCTTTTCGAATCTCAATTTTTTCGCCGGGAAGACCAATAACACGTTTAATAAAGGATTTGGTGGAATCCTTCGGATACCAGAAGACAACGATGTCACCGCGCTCAATATTCGAGTAATGATAAACAAACTTATTGACGAAAATGCGCTCCTGATGCGTCAGCCGGGGCTGCATGCTGGTCCCTTCGACCTTCACCGGTTGGATGACAAAGACCACAATCAGAACCGCCGTCAGAGCCGCAAAGAAGATGTCGCGCGCCCAGCTCCGGACTTCCTGGACCACCATCAACAAATCTCTGCGGTCTCCGGAGTCATCAAGATTTTTGGGATGCTGTTCGATACCACAGCGGTTCTGATCAGACATTCAAGCAAACTGCTCCTTATCCCGTCATTGATACCATAATTGCGAAAACGAGCACAACCCGATGCCCTGAAATTACCGTGACTCCGTTTAGTAGAGTCGAGATGTGGCGCGGTAGTTTAGGATGGAGCCTATCTG
>JACQSY010000004.1 GCA_016211085.1 Acidobacteriota bacterium
ATTGCCGAAAGCGGGCGATCTCAGGAAGCGGGCCAATGAAATCGTGGCGGAGCCGGGGCAACTTGCCGGCAAGGCTGACTTGGTCGTTGCTGACGTGTCCGACCCGCGGTTTCTTGATTCCTGGCGCGGCACTTTCATCACTGAAGAATTCACGGAAAAAGACAAGGGCAAGGTCCTGAAGGAACTGCGTCGGCTCAGGCGAGCAATAGCACATCTGGCCGGCTAACGGTGTTGCTTCAGCGGTATCAAGAAGCTGGAATTCTCAAAACTTTCAGTTTCCAGTTCGCGGGCGTTCTCTATTCCCCAACTCACAAACCAATTCCAACACGTTGCACCACTGCAACTTATCCGGTTCGCCCAGCGCACCGGTTTCAGCCGTGGCCTCTTGGCCCACGGCATCCTGCATCCCGTCCCCTTGGCACGGGTGCCACTGCAGTCGAGCCCTCTGGAGGGGGCGAGGCTGCCAGCGAGCCCAGCCGACTACGTCGCAAAGGGCGAGCTGCTCGGAAGTGTCAGGGTGGGGTACCTGACCTTTCCCCATTTCTCCCAGCTATTCCTTTCCCCATAAACCGCTCGTGGCCGCCGCTTTCCTCCAGGATCCTGACGCCAGCGGTGCACGGCTTGCCGCACACTGAGCAGTAGGCCCGTTGAAGAGCCTCAACTTTGTGGTTTTGCATTCACGCCGCCTCCCTTTGGGAGGGGGCAGAGGCGTTGCGCCTTTGTCCCTTCTTAAATTCCCGGAGGACATCCAGCAGCGGGTGCGAAATCTCGCCGCCACGTTTTCTGAACAGCTCTCGCTTCAGCTCCGCAAGTTCACGCTCTTCGTCCGCAGTCAGACCGGCCTCCAGCTTTTCTTCCATGAAATCCGCAAGCTCCATGCCGCGCTGTTTCATGAGCTTTGCCCCCAGCCAGAAGTAAATCTGGTTGAGGTTGTGCGGCATCGGCGAAGTCAGCGAGGCCGTGTAGAGATAGGCGCAGGCCTCGGCGTCCCCGACTTCCTGCATTGGCTTGATGACGCCGGCCATTCCCAGCGTCAGGCGCTCCTCGCGGACAGCGTCCAGCAGCCATTGCGGGAGGGTTTGGCCCCATCCCGCGTTGGCCACAACGAGGCGGTTTTCTTTTTTCGTGTTCGCCATTCATACCGCCCCCTGCTCGCTGGAAAAAGCAGAGGCGTCCTCCGCCGCGGCAGGCGGCGCCTCGGCGGCCTTCCTTTTGGCGAACCGCTTCTGCGCCTGATAGCGATTCAGGAACCACGTCACGTGCACGCTCCGGCGCTGGAAGAGCTGCTGCGCAAAGTCCTCAACGTTTCTCGCTGTCACTGCGCCCGTGATTGCCAGAGCCTTTCAGCAGCTGCGCCGCATCACGCAAGCACTCCTCTGCAATCGCATTGCTGCGCTCCCGGAATTGCGCCAGCACTTCGGACATCTCATCGTCGCTGAGCCCCGGCTCCTCCAAATGCCGGATGCTCACGATGTTCTTCCAGTTGTCCTTTTCATAAAAGCGCAGGACAACCTGGCTGCCCTTTCCCACGGGGCACTGTCCGAATCCGCCGTACCAGGTTTCGCCAATCTTGACGCCGTAGCGGTTGGCTTTCTGGCTCACGGCTTCCACTTCGCCGTGGATTTCTGTTTCTATTCGGTCCATCTTTTCCACCCTCGTTTTTGCCGCAGAAGCCGAAGCCATGTCCTTTCCGATGACCGCGCCGCACGCAAGCGGCGCAGCTGGCCAGGGCCGCTTTGTTTCGGGTTCGCGACATAGCGCATCAACTCCTGCTTTTCTAAGAGGACGAGGAATCCCGCCCTCCGCCCAAGGACGGGCGGGCCGGAGTCCTAAGAAGTGGAGTTGGCGAGGCTATGTCGCGGCGAAGCACAAGGAGCGGCCGCGCTGGACGCAGCGGGTCGCAACAGGGTAAGCCTGCATGGTCGCACTCTTCGCTAGTGGTGGAGCCATTTTGCTGAGCGAGCGTTCGGGAAAGGGCATGGGGAAAACCTGAAGGTTTTTTTCGGCGTTCGGTCCTCCTCTGCTGGGGTATAATCGCTGCAGATAAAGTGCTTCCAGTGATTGCAGGCTGCGAACCGAATGACACCTAATAACCCACAGTATGATGTAGCTCTTTCCTTTCTCAGTCGAGACGTGGGCCTCGCGCTGCAGATTCAAACGAAGCTGTCCGAGAGCATGAAAGTCTTCGTCTACTCGAAGAGACAGAAAGAACTCGCTGGGACGGATGGATTGGAATCCTTTCGCGAAGCATTTCTGACAAATTCCAGGTTAGCGGTCGTGCTCTATCGTGACGGGTGGGGCCAGACACCATGGACTAGGATCGAAGAGGGAGCCATCAAGGATCGGTTCTTGAAGGAAGGTTGGGCTTGGCTCTTGTTCGTGATGTTGGATGAGGCAAGTACGCCGCCAGTCTGGTTGCCCAAATCGCAGATCCGTTTGAATTTCGCAGCGTATGGCCTGGAACAATTGCTCGGTGCCATAAAGATGCGAGCACAGAAGCTGGGCAGCACCCTCAAGAAGGAAACTGCGTTCGATCGCGCAAAGCGATTAGATCAGGAGAGTCGTGCACGTGCCGAGCGACAGCGGCTCCTCTCTGAAAAAGGAGCAACCGCTGTTCGACAAGAACACCAGGAGCTGCAACGACTCTTGGACAGTAAAATCCAGGAGACAAGCCAGAATCTCGCATCGGTGAAGCTTGAGCAGGGCAGCGATGGTCACGAGTACCTCCTCCGCACCCAGCATGTGAGCGTGAACTTCTACCTCTACATTACCTCTCCCGTCACAGACTCGCGGATCGTTCTGCAGGAGTTTAACGGGCCGCTAATCCTGCCAAAGGATCGTGGTCGCCGCATGTTCGTGCCCGGTGAAGAGCCCCAAGTAATTTCAAAGAAGGAATTTCACTTCGATTATCAGCCATCACTTGGTTGGTGTTGGAAACAACCTGGGACCGCTGACGACTTCCTAACAACATTCCAGCTGGCGGAGTACGTACTGAAGATACTTCTGGAGCTCCATGATCGCTTTGAAAACGGCAAGATCCCTCAACGAGGTCCATCAGGTCATACGATCTCGGGTCCAAACAGCTGGATGGCGTGAATGGTCAGCACAAATCAAAAAGCACCTCATCCAGTAATATCTCATGTTCTGCTGGGCTGAATAAGAAACTCGTTCCAGCTATCTGAGAAGCATACTTATATCCGGCTTCCTCTGTAGACGACACGAAATACTCTCCCGAACACCTTGCCATAGCCTGGTTGAACTCTGCCGGCCGAAATGCAGGGGTGTCCTCATGTCGAGAACCGAATACAAAGCAATGAGGCGATATTGGCAAGTAAATCGCTTCAACGTCGCTGGATTTATCAGCCATTGCTCTAAACTTTCCTTCACCTGTCAACATTATTGGCGCTGCATCACCCAGAATGAGCTGCTCCTCCGCAGAGGAGAGCACGAAAAGCGACCAGCAGAACTTTTCTAACTCCTCCAGTATCGGTTCCGGAACAACCGATCTCTTAAGCGCATTGAGGTGGCCCTTGGTTGCAGCTTCGGGCAACTTCGTGCGTAATGCTGTCTTGATCTGAGGGAACAGCTGGTTGGCCAGTTCCGCGATGCGGCCTTCAAGCAGCCCGGAGGATAGTAGCTCCAACATGAATCTCTTCTGCCGCTTGGGAAACTCTGCGCTGCACTTGACGTATTTCTTTAGCATCGGTAGAAGATTGGCAGGTTGTTCCATGTACTCAACCAAGTTTGATCTTCCCCTAATTTTATGAACACATTGTTAAGCAGCGCTGGCTTCAAATTCCGCTGGGCTGACATAGCCCAACGACGAGTGCCTCCGCTGACGGTTATAAAACACTTCGATGTATTCGAAAACCTCCGCCCTGGCCTC
>JACQSY010000046.1 GCA_016211085.1 Acidobacteriota bacterium
AGGCACTTTCAGGACTGAGTGCTGAGCGAGCATCGTTGCTCAGTCCTCAGCACTCAGTGGCCGCTTGCTCACGCGCGCGGCTCCGATGTCAGACCGCGCTGAGCTTGCCTGGCGCGGGCATTTCTTCTGCAGGTGTCAATAGCGTTCGAATTTCAATGTTAAAGGCCGCTAATGTTTCGAAGCAGCCGCTTCCCTGCTCATTTTGGCTCTCAAATACGCGATGGTGTTCCGGAGCCCCTCGTCGAGATCGACCTGAGGTTCCCAACCCAGTTGCCGGGCTGCCGCGACATCCGCCAGCGTGATTTCAGCTTCTCCTGGAAGAGCCGGTCTATATATCGGCCGGCGGCCGCTTTGGAGCATCTTTTCAATGCGGGTAAAGATTTCGTTTACCGAAAAATTGGTGCCCGAGCCCACGTTGTAGACATGACCCACCGTGCGCCGGTCGTTCAAACACAGCAGGTGGAACCTGTTCACGTCGTCCACGTAAATGAAGTCCCGCCTCTTCTCACCCGTACCGTAAATGAAAGGGTCCTCTCCGGCCAGTAATTTCATGATGAAGGCGCTCATGACCGGCGGAACCACCCGCCTGAAATCCTGAGCCGGCCCATACACATTGAAATAGCGAAGTGTCGTCAGTTCCAAGCCGTGCAAACGGGCGTAGGAATCGCAGAAAAGTCCCCCGGCTCTTTTGGAAACGGCATAGGTGCCAATCGGGCAGACCGCATCTTCCTTGCTGGGAAATTGATTAATCCCTTCGTACTCGGCGCTGCTATCGGCATAAATGAGGCGACGCACTCCGTGAGCACGACACATCTCCAGCACGTTGACCGTGCCCTGCACGTTGGTGGCGACCGTTTCCTCGGGATTCTGCAAACAGTCCAGCAGGCAGTTTTTGGCAGCCAGGTGGAAAACCGCATCCACCCCCTTAAGGGCCGAGGTCATGGAAAACGGATAACGAATGTCGGCCTTTTGAAATTCGATGCCGGAAGGAAGATTTTCTGCCGTGCCTGCGCTGAGGTTGTCAACGCCTACGACCTGGTATCCTTCTTCCAGGAGCATACGGCTCAGGTTTGATCCGATGAAACCGGCCGCACCCGTCACTAAGATTCTGCCTTTTCTGCTTGCCATGGATTACAGCTTGTAGCCTGCCGCTGCAGCGTCGTTATAAAACATTTGGACGGTTTCCAAGGAAAGCTGCGTGAGGTCCTTTCCCACCATTGCCAGTTTCTTCAACACATCAGATGTCACGGTAATGATGTGGCATCCAATGCACTCAGCCTGAATAATGTTCAGCAACTCGCGCGGGCTGGCCCAAAGCAACTCGGCTCGGGGTCTCTCTCGCACAATGCTCAGTGCCTCCTGCATGAGCGGGATAGGGTCGCGTCCCGTATCGGCAATTCGGCCCGCAAAAACGGACACAATAGCGGGAACGCGGTCGTACAGCGCAGCCACTACGCCGCGTACCTGGTCCACCGTTAAGATGGCAGTGACATTCAGCTGGACCCCATCTTTGCTGAGCTCACGGATAATGCTGGCTGTTGATTCACCGCGGGTGTTGGTCACGGGAATTTTTACGAACACGTTGCCGCCCCATTGCGCAATTTTTCGAGCCTGACGCGCCATTTCAGGCAACTCGTCTGAAAAGACCTCAAAAGAAATTGGAAGGCCCTTGATCTCAGCCAGGATCTGCCGGGCAAACGCTTCATAGTCCAGGACGCCTGCTTTCCGCATCAAAGTAGGATTGGTGGTGAATCCCTGAACACGTCCGGCACGATAAGCGTCGATCATTTCTTGAGCATTGGCTCCGTCTGCGAAAATCTTAACCCTGAGTTGAGTCATCGATTCCTCCATCCCACAACTTCTCAAGAAGGCGGGCTGCAGAATTAAAATCCGTTACGGTGTAGTCGGGCTTGCTATTGCCCCGGTGTGTCGCTGATTCGGGGCACTCGATCAGGATGGTTTTGCATCCCGCTCGACGTCCGCATTCCACATCCGCATCGCGGTCTCCAACCATCCAGGAATCCTTGAGGCGAATTTTAAATTCCTGCTCCGCCTGCTCCAGAAAGAAAGTGCCGGGCTTTCGACAGGGACACTTCCCTCTATAGCCGGCGACCTTTCCATTGGGATGGTGATAACAGTAGTAAAAAGCCTGGAATTGAACGCCGGCGTGGGTCAACTGGTTCAGAAAGAGCTGCTGAATCGCGAGGATTTCTTCCATGGTGGCTTTGCCAATGGCGAAATCAGGCTGATTGCTCACCAGGAAGAGCGATGCCCCCCGCTCTTGCAGGCGTCGCAACGCAGCCAGTGCTCCAGGTATTAATTGAAATTCATGACGTTCATGAGGCGACTCAAACTGCCCTGAGGAAGAATTGTAAACCAGCCGGTTTAAAACACCGTCACGATCTAAAAAAACGCCTATGCCTGCTGTTCGGGCTTTGCGTTCTGTGCCGTGATTCACTGATGAGAGTCGAGGCCATTAACCAGCAGGTGCCACACAATGGCCTGCCAGCCTTCCGCATGAGGAGTGATACGGTCCGGATGAACTACCGGTACCAGGATACAGACGTCGGAAACCTTTCGAGCGTGTCCTCCGTCCCGGCTCACGATCGAAAGGACACGTGCCCCCTGCTGTTTGGCGTAGTCCATAGCCAGAACTAAGTTTCGTGAGACTTTCTCAGATCCACCGCCGACCGAATATACCAAAAGCGCGTCCCGTGCTTGCAACCGACTTTCCTTCAACCATTCCAGGAAACTGACTTCCCAACTGGCATCATTGACCCAGGCCGTCAATTCCGAGACGTTATCGGTCGGCGCATAGGCTTCAATGCGGCCAATTTTCCTGAAATCGTTCACAGAATGGGAAGCATTCCCTGCGCTTCCGCCTACTCCCAGAATAAACAGGCGTCCCGCGCGTGATTTCAAGCTTTTCAATTCTGAAATCGCGGCCGAGAGAGCTTTCCGGTCAATCGAGGCTGCAATCTGTGAGGTCTCTGTTAAATATGTTTCGATGTAATCGCTACTTTCCATGTTTCATCGAGGTGTAGCGGCCGAGCACGGGGGTAACAGCCTTGGCTTGATCCACTTTTCTATGACCTCGACCCAGTCCCAGATAAACCAGACCGGCTGCCTGGACCAGGTTCGGATCGTAGATGTTCCGCGCATCCATGAACACGGGATTTTTCATGGTGCTCTTCAACCGCTTCAAATCCAGGGTCTTGAATTCGTTCCACTCCGTCACAATGATAAGTGCGTCTGCCCCTCGTGTTGCCGCATATGCATCGCGATGGAACTCCACGTTAAGTCCGAGGTCGCGAACCGTCTTTTCGCTGACCACCGGATCGCATACCACCACAACCGCACTCTCTGACTGAAGCATCTCGATGATCTCCAGCGACGGGGCTTCGCGCACATCGTCAGTGTTGGGCTTGAATGCCAGGCCCAGAACAGCAATGCGACGTCCTTTCAAACCGCCCAGGCTCTCACGCACCTTGCGGATAGCCAATCGGCGCATTTCCATATTGATATCCATTACCGCCTGCAGCATCTGAGGGTGCTTCCCTCTTTCGCCGGCCATGTGACACAACGCCTTTACATCTTTTGGAAAACAGGAACCTCCCCACCCCAGCCCGGCATCCAGAAACTCACGACCGATGCGCCGGTCATAGCCCATGCCAACGGCGACCTCTTTCACGTCTGCCCCCAGCGTCTCGCAGATCAGTGCGATTTCATTAATAAAGCTGATCTTGGTCGCCAAAAAGGCATTGGACGCATATTTGATCATTTCCGCGGTGTACAGATCCGTTAGAACCACTGTGGAACGCAGCGGCAAGTGCAGCAGAGCCACTTTTTCGGCCGCTTCCCGGTCGGTCGATCCCAAGATCACTCGATCGGGGCGTAAAAAGTCGTTTATCGCCGCCCCTTCGCGTGTAAATTCCGGACAGGACACCACCCGGAAATCAACCGGCTTTTTTTGGTTTTCACGAATGATATTGGCGACCCAATCGCCCGTTCCTACCGGAACCGTGCTCTTATTCACCAGCACCAGGAAGTGATCCATGACTTCGGCGATGGATTTTGTCGCCGCATAGACGTACTGCAAATCAGCGTCGCCATCGACGCTGGAAGGCGTTCCGACCGCTAGAAATACAAATTCCGAGCCGTGGCTGTTGATGGCCTCTTCGTAATCTATGGTGAAGGACAAGCGGCCCGCTGCCACGTTGCGGCTGACCATCTGGTCCAAGCCGGGTTCATAAATAGGAATGATGCCTTGCTTCAATCCTTCGATCCGCTCGCGATTGATATCAAGGCAGCAGACCTCATTGCCAAGGTCTGCAAAGCAGGCACCTGTAACCAGCCCCACGTAGCCGGTCCCGACAATGGCTATTTTTGACATGTAATACTGCCCTCAGTATGATGACTTGTTACCGGCACAGAGGTCCCTCCAGCCGATGACGACCGGTAAATGGCTTCCACGAGTTGGGCTATCGCAAGCCCATCCTCGCCGCTCCCCAGAGGAACTGTGCCGCACTCGATGGCTTTCTTGAATTCACGCCATTCCTCTTTCCAGGATTCATCTTCTCCGTGGTAAACAAATCTTTCTTCGACAGGAGCACCAAATTCGGACCGCCGTTTTCCCACCGTCAAAGTCTCATCGCCGTAACTGCCGCCTAAACCTTCAACCCGAGCATAACCAGCTTCTCCGAAAATCTCGAAGCTAAAACGATTCTTCCATTGTGTCCAGCTGGTGTGCAGGGAAGCAACTTTTCCACCAGAGGTTTGAAGCAAAGCAAAGGCATTGTCTTCCAGAGAGCCGATCTGCCAAAAATACCGGCGCGTGATACCGGACACCTGTGAAAACTCTCCCAGAAACCACCGGCAGAGGTCCAGCACGTGCACGCCCTGGTCCAGCATTTCTCCACCTCCGGCCTGAATCCGATCCCCCCGCCACTCTTTTTCATACCCCAGACGTCCGCCGTGTCCATAAATGGAGCGAATGAACATCAACGTTCCCAGTTCTCCGGAAGCGGCTGCTGAATGGGCTGTCCGTATCGCCGGATGATGGCGATGGTTAAACCCGGTCTTGAGCAGTCGATGGCTGCTGCGGGCCGTTTCAACCATTTGCGAGGCCTCGGCCACATTGCGCCCCAAAGGCTTTTCACAAAGAACATGTTTCCCATTGTGCAGCGCACCCACAGTGATGGGGCAGAGGTACTGGTTGGTAGTAGAGACCACCACAATGTCGATTTGATCATCTTCAACGACGTTTTTCCACTCAGTGGACCAGCGGCTTCCCGTTGCCGTGGCCAGTTTCATTGCACGCTCGGCAATCGTATCCGCAACGACGAGAAGGCGGTCCTCCCCCAGCGCATGCAAGGCCGCGACGCGCTTATACCCGATCGAGCCACAGCCCACAATGGCGACGTTCACATTCGTTCGATTTCTGAAAGGAGAGGTTTTAGGGTAAACGCGTCCACGCGGCGGAGCGTAAACAAGGGAGTGCTGTTAAGTCTCTCCGCTTGTCCAGTCCACTCGCGCCAGGGATCGTGTGGCGCGTTGATCAATTTCCCGGTCAACATCCCCGATTCTTCGGATGCCAGATACACCGCCAATTCCGCTGCTACGGTTGGAGGAACTCCGCCTTCCTGTTTTTGTTTTTTGGCTCGGGCGGCAAATTCCTTGCCGGCCCGGTCTCCCGCTGCCAGAACTTCATCCAGCATGCGTGAGTTAACGCCACCAGGCGCAATTGCATTAATCTGGATATTAAATTTTTTTACCTCCTCTGCCAGAGTTTCCGTCAGTCTTACGATCGCTGCCTTAGATGCCCCGTAGGCGCTGAACTGCGGCAGAGGCGAAGCCGCACCCCCGCCGGAGAGGTTGATGATCTTTCCCTTTCTGCGCTGAATCATCTCAGGCAGAATGGCATGGCAGGCATAAAAATTACCGAACAAATTCACTTCCACCGCCCGGATCCACTCAGAGGCCTCAACCTCATCCATCCTTCCGATGGGGCCGTAAATACCGGCGCAATTGACCAGGATATCCACTGCCGGCGCCAGAGCACGGCTGGCATCCCTTAAGGCCAAAACGGTGGACCGGTCGGCAACATCGATGCACCGGAATATGACGTCTGCTCCAAAATCCTTCTTGCAGCAACCGGCCACGCGGGCGATTTCGCTTTCCGTGCGCGCACCCAGGGCCAGTTTGGCACCCTCGCGGGCAAATGCCAGGGCAATCGCCTCGCCGATTCCTCGTCCCGCCCCCGTGATAAGGGCCAGCTTTCCTTGAAGGAGACCCTGAGTACTCATGAGGCCCCGTTCCCTATTCGAAAGCAATCAAAGCCGGCTTTGCGTAACATCTCCAAGTCCAAAAGATTTCGAGTGTCAAACAAGACCGCGCCCCGCATGCGCTTTCTTGCCGCTTTCCAGTTCACACGCTTCATTCCCTCCCACTCCGTCAACAGGACTACCGCATCGGCACCCGTGAATGCGTCTTCGGGAGTATTCACGCGCTCCAAGTTAAAATTCACGCGCACTTCATCCAGGTTGGCTAAGGGATCGTAGGCAGCCACCGTAGCGCCGCCCTGGCGCAGAGCGCGGATAATCTCCAGCGAAATCGCCCGCCGCATGGTGCTGGTGCCGCTCTTGTAGGTAAGCCCCAGAATGGCAATTTTTTTTCCGCTTAAAGAGCCCAGAGCTTCTTCCAATCGATTTACCAGCACGGCGGGACGCGCTTGATTGATGCGCCATACCGCATCCATCATCACAGATTCCCTGCCAAATCCCTTTGCCAGCTTCTGAAGCGCGCGAATTTCCCGTCCCAGAGTTCCCCCCGCAAAGCCCAGGCCCGGACTTAGAAAAGCATGCTTTCCAATCCGGCGGTCCATCTTCATGACCTTGGCCACTTCGGTGGCATCAGCGCCTGTGGCCTCGCACAGATCGGAAATCTCATTGATGAAGCTGATGGAAGCGGCAAGAAAAGCATTGGAGGAATGCTTGGCCATTTCAGCGCTGCGGCGTTCTGTGATTAGGATGGGACATTTCAATGGCTCGTAAAGCCGCGCTGCCTTCCTAGCCGCTTGTTTCTCGCCACCGATTACGACACGATCCGGAGAGCGAAACAACTGGATAGCCGTCCCTAAGCGCAGAAATTCAGGAATGTATAAAACGTAGGTCCTCGGCCCCAGGGAAGCTCGCAGGCTTTTCTCTATGCGATCACAAGTCCCCACCGGCACCTGGGCGGTGATGCAGACTATTGCCGGCTTTTTCCGGACCTTCCTGACCAGCTCTACCGATTCCATGACACAGCTCAGGTCGGATTCGTCGCTTTCGTCCACAGGTGTATCGTGGGAGATAAAAATAAAGTGCACATCACGCAGGCATTTTTCATCGTGAGTGTAAAGCAATCTTCCGGCGCGACGGTTTTTCCTGATTAAAGCAGCGAGTCCCGGCTCAAAGACCGGTGCCATACCACGGTTCATCCGCTCTACCTGATCCAGCTCAGGCAAGAAACCTGCAACGCGGTGGCCCATGTCGGCGAGACAGGCAGACAGGACCGCGCCCTGATGCCAGATCCCTACTACGGCAACCTTCGACATAAGTCGGCTAATACCAGAAAGCGGTGGATTACGCATCCCGGGACGACTGCACCGGGAGGTTTGCGGCCCGCGCGTAAGGATGCTGCGTAAGCACAACCGGGCGAGATTCAATCAAGGCCTGTTCACGGAAGCGTGCATGAACTAAACATCCCAGCACCAGGAGGGCAGAAAGAACGAACAAAGCCAAGAGCTCATACATCAGCAAGGTCTCTCCCTCTAGGGAGCGCTGAGTGGTTATTGCTGTGGGGGTGGTAATCGTATAAAGAAGGGTTCGTGGATTCAAATTATGGGCAGACACCTCGTCATACAAGGCGTTGATCTGATCCATTGCTTCCAACAAGCTGTTTAAGGCCCGCTGTGACCCGGCTTCCACTATCTTGATCCCGGGATTTGACTCAGGCGACGGCATGGCGCTGAAACCTTTGACGGCACTCAGCAGATCCTGGTAATGAGCCGCTTCCCGGTCCATGACCGTCATATCCAGACCTTCTTTGATGATTCTTTCGGTTAGATCCTGCCTGAATTTCACATCGCTATTCTGGCTGGTCATGTCAATCAAACGATCGAGGAACGATTCGCCGAATTGGGGAATTAGTGCGGGAATCGAGCTGTCATTTCTGGTAAGCGGGTTAGGGGCTCCTGAGGCGCTGGATCCCGATGGCGGAGCGCCGGAAACTACTGCTCGCTGGGCCTGGTATTGGTGCAACGCATCCTGAATGGTCTTAATCCGCTGGCTGGCTGTATCCCGCTCCAACTTGATCTGGGCCAGCCGAGTTTCAAAGTAGATGATAGTTGATCGGGGTGACTTGGATAGGCCGTGCGCGCGAATGACGCCAATCAGCGGCTCGATCCTGAAGTGAAGCAGATCTTCCAGGTTGGCGCCAATCTCGGGCAAGGAAATCCTCTCCTTGCCGACGCGCATCACCGTTGCGCCAGGCAGACCCGAAAGGAATTCGACATTTTCTATAATCCTGTTGGCCTTGGAACGAAGGAGGTCTACTCTAATGACATAATCCTCAGCCTCGATAAACTCCTTTTGGACGATGTTACGGGAATAAACGGGCACGCGGTACTTCAAAGCTCCTTTTTGCTGGTCCGCACTTTCCGCCCACGTTGCCAATATATCGTTCAACACTTTGCTTACCAACGTGTTCGGCATCGAAATCGAGTACTCATTACGCGTGAAGTTCAACGAATACTGAGACATGCTCAGGCTTTCCTGCTTTTTTTGGTATTCCTTCTCAATGCGGTCCCGATCAACGGTGGTCAGTCGCGGATCGGACAACTTGGCCTGATATTCTCTTGCGAGGATATCCAGCTGAGGGTTCGATTCCAGGATGAACACCGAATTCTTGAACTGATCGAAAGGCATGTACTGTTTCAGATTATTGACTTCGTACACGCGCGCCATAATGGGTGAGGTGATGATCTCGGCAGCGCTGAAAGGCGTGCCGTTGGGATATTCGCCACGGTCCACGCCTTCGAAATCAAAACGAAGCTTGAGGGTGGCCAGTTTGTGTGACGGCGCCTGGAGATAAATCACCAAACCCGCAACTATCAACAATAAGATAATCGCAGCCAATCCGATCCCCATGACCTTACGGTAGCCGCGCAACGCCTTCACAAGGCGGATCCATGAGATGCCGGGCGACTCAGTATCGGATTCGGAATAAAAGCCGGCTCCCTGAGGAGCTTCCTGATTGGAACCTGATTCGATCATGATGGTAATTCCTCTCTATAAAAAGGAAATCTTGGCCGAAGGTATGTGCAGCCTGCTGAGCCTTTTCTTAATGCGGTTGACCTTCTGAAATGTGGTCACGACAATGCGGTCATAGCCACTGTTGATCTGTAGACTCACGAGATCATCCGGACTGCCGATTTTATAGCCCAGGAATTCCTGTCCCTGGCTCTGATCATCCACCACCCCGACCAGCTCGAATCGAGATCGGTTTAATGTGATGAACGCGATTTCAGCCACATCGCCGGCACCGAAAAAAATAATCCTCTGGAGAATTTTTCCGTCCCGGGCTTCCATACGGTATAAAGCTTCCCGGATGCGCTCGCGGGTCTCCGTATACAATCGCAAGGTGTTTTCCAGATACATTCTTGATAATCGCGCTTTCTCTGTGGCCCCGCTGCGTGTCAAGAAATACTTGACGGTTCTCCGCCCCTTTTCCCGTTTTGTTTTAACGAACCCTCTCTCGATCAAACGTTTCATCAAAAGGTTTGTCAGACCGAGAGCAATGCCGAGTTCGCGGGCTAGCAAGCGCTGAGTCACAGACCTTCCAGCGTCAATCTCAGAAAGAATCTTGTAGTAATGCTGGTCGTGATTGTCCATTGAAACGCCGAGGGTACGCTTCGCCCCTCTCAGTCCCATGCGACTGCCTGAGGCCAAGGGCCCCACAACCCATTGAATCGCGAGGAAAACTCCCCCTCGAAGTTCAAAAATTGAACAAAATTGTATGACCACGGCGGGAAAAGTCAAGTGGATTCTAGGCCTTCTACAGGCGTTTTAGGGAGCACACCCATCAGGAAACTTATCAGTTAAGAGAGCGTGTAGCAAACAAAATCCGACCATCAGGAAAAATAACGCGCCGCGGCCTGACGGCACCGCGCCCGGAATCCAGGCTCTGCGGATTGGCTTACCGATTACGGGACTCTTCCGCATGTTAAAATGGCCTCATGCCGGAAACGCCTGCGAATTGGTATGCCGTTTACACCCGTTCCAGGCATGAAAAGATTGTGGCGGAGGAACTCTGGAAAAAGCAGATAGAATGCTTCCTCCCCCTGCACGAAAAGATTTCCCAATGGAAAGATCGAAAAAAAAAGATTCAGCTGCCCCTATTCCCAGGTTATCTCTTTGTCCATGTTCCTATTAAGGAAAGACGCCTGGATATCCTCAAGCTCGAGTCTGTGGTGCGCATCATTGGATTTAGCAATGAGCCGGTGGCGATCCCGGAGGAGCAAATTCAGGCGGTCAAGACGCTGGTATTCAGTACTCTACAATTCGACCCTTACCCCTACATCGGCATTGGAGACCGGGTCGAGATCATTCGCGGCCCGCTCAAAGGGCTTTGCGGCAGGTTGATTGAGAAGAAAAACAAATACCGCTTCATTCTCTCCATTGATTTGATTCAACAGTCGGTGGCTTGTGAAATTGATGCAGCCGACGTAGAAAAAACTTGATGGCGCCGCCTGGCGGCCGCCGTATCAGGCTCCACAACACTTCTTATACTTTTTCCCGGATCCGCAAGGGCACGGTTCGTTTCTTCCCACGCGAGGAAGAGTTCGAGTCACCGATTTAACTGCGGTCGCAGTACGCTCCTCCGCGGAGCCAGCACTCTTCCATGGGCCCGCGGCTGACGCGGCAGAACGCTCGTCGGCCCCCGAAAATGTGAGTTCACGAGCCCTGGCCCGGTAGGCGCGAGCGCTCAGGACCTCCCGCTCCTCAGCTTCGCTTACGGGAGAGAGCAAAAACACCATGCGGACCATTTCTTCAGTGGCGCGGTTCCAAAGGTCTTCAAAAAGACTGAACGATTCTCGCTTGTACTCCACCAGAGGGTCGCGCTGGCCATAACCCCGCAACCCGATACCTTCCTTTAAGTGGTCCAGGGCCAGGAGATGGTCTTTCCACTGCTGATCAATGATTTGCAGCATGATCATGCGCTCGTACCAGCGCATCATCTCGGTTCCCATCTGAGATTCTTTTTCAGAATACTTGCCGTGAATCAGCGACTTCAGCTTGTCGGAAATTTCCTCACGTCCCAGGTCCTGGATTTCTGCCACGGGAACATCAATACCAAACACTCGCTTTAGATTGACGTTGAGCGCTTCAAAATCCCAGTGCTCCGGGTCTGCATCCGCGCTGACGTGAGTTTCCAAAAACTCCGAGGCAATATCTTCGGCCAGGCTCAGCAAATATTCTTTCTGGTCCTTTCCTTCCAGCAACTCGCGGCGGAACCGATAAATTTCTTCGCGCTGCTTGTTCATCACGTCGTCATATTCGAGAAGGTGTTTACGGATCTCAAAATTCCTGGCCTCGACCTGCCTTTGAGCGCGCTCGATCTGACGCGTGATCAATTTCGATTCGATGGGGACTCCTTCCTCCATCCCCAGCGATTGCATGATGCCTGAGATGCGATCTGAAGCGAAAATGCGCATCAGGTCGTCTTCGAGAGAAAGATAAAAGCGTGAAGAGCCGGGATCACCCTGGCGCCCGGCACGTCCCCGGAGCTGGTTGTCAATGCGGCGCGCCTCGTGACGTTCCGTTCCAATAATATGCAGGCCTCGACGCTCTACCACCTCATCATGTTCTTTTTTCCAGGCGGGCAAAAGCTTCTCCACCTCTTTCCGGTACTCTTCCACGTGCTCTTCCCAATGGAGGCCTCGCTCCCGCAGGTTCAGACGCGCCTGATACTCCGGATTGCCGCCAAGGATGATATCGGTACCGCGGCCTGCCATGTTGGTGGCAATGGTGACGGCTCCCTTTTTCCCGGCCTGGGCCACGATCTCCGCTTCTTTCTCGTGATACTTGGCATTGAGGACCACATGGCGCACTCCCTTCCGCTTCAACAAGCCGGAGAGGCGCTCGGACTTTTCAATGGATGTCGTTCCCACCAGCATGGGGCGTCCGATCTCATTGAGCTGTTTGATTTCATCCACCACCGCGTTGAACTTTTCTCTTTCCGTCCGATAAATGATGTCAGGGTACTCCGAACGGATCAGCGATTTATTGGTGGGAATGACCACCACGGAGAGGTTGTAGATCTTTTCAAATTCCGCAGCTTCCGTTTCTGCAGTACCGGTCATTCCGGCAAGCTTTTCATACATACGGAAGTAATTCTGAAAGGTGATGGTCGCCAGGGTCTGGTTTTCGCGCTCGATCTTTACGCCTTCCTTTGCCTCAAGCGCCTGATGCAGGCCTTCTGAATAGCGCCGCCCCGGCATCAGACGACCGGTAAACTCATCAACAATAATGACCTGTCCATCCTTGACCATGTAGTCAACGTCACGCTTGAACAAAGTGTGGGCCTTTAGAGCCTGCTGGATGTGGTGAACCAGGTCCATGTGGCGGGGATCGTACAGGTTTTCAACGCCTAGATACTTCTCCGCCTTCTCAATTCCCGGCTCCTGCAACACTACCGTGCGGGCCTTTTCGTCTATCTTGTAGTCTTCTTCACGTATCAGACGCGGTATCAGCTTATCGATTCTGTAGTACTTGTCCGTCGACTCCTCTGAGGGACCGCTGATAATCAATGGAGTACGGGCTTCGTCAATGAGAATGGAGTCGACCTCGTCGACAATGGCATAGTGATGTCCTCTCTGAACGCAGTCATTCAGGGAGTACTTCATGTTGTCGCGCAGGTAGTCAAATCCAAACTCGTTATTGGTTCCGTAGGTGAGGTCGCAGGCGTAGGCGCGACGCCGCTCCTGGTCCGGCATATCATGCTGGATCACACCGACGGAGAGGCCGAGCGCCCGATAAATGGGTCCCATCCACTCAGCATCTCGACGCGCGAGGTAATCGTTGACGGTAACCAGGTGCACCCCTTTTCCGGTGAGTGCGTTTAAATAAACGGGCAGAGTGGCTACCAGCGTTTTGCCTTCGCCAGTTTTCATTTCCGCAATTTTCCCATTGTGCAGAACAGTTCCCCCCACCAGCTGGACATCATAGTGGCGCATGCCAACGGTGCGCCGTCCGGCCTCACGCACTGCGGCAAAGGCTTCCGGCAAGAGATGATCCAGCTCTTCGCCTTTTTCCAGACGGGACCGAAAGCTTGCAGTAAGTCGCCGCAGTTCCTCATCTGTAAGCCCGGAGACTGAGTTTTCCTGAGCATTGATGGCCTCGACCAGGGGTTGGATCTTCTTTAATTCCCTCTCGTTCTGGCTGCCTATAATCTTGGTGAGGATTGCATTTAACATGTGATCGCTATTCTAGCATTGAACCGGAGTCATTCGAGCGATTCAACAGATCGGAGGCGCGACGGTCACGGAGCGCTCAAGAAAAAATTACGAAGTACAAAGTGACAAGTGCGAATCTCCTCCAATTCGTACTTCGTAGTTCATAGTTCGAAATTGTAAGCAGCGCTTACTCCACTTTCGCTCCGTGCGCGCCTCTGCTTGTTACTGCCGGCGCGCCTCTGGCTGCGCTCAACGAACCACGATCAGCTTGTCGGAAATAATTCTAACTTCCTGAATTCCGTAGGGAAGATTGAAGGGTTCTGTTACATCGATATGGGGAGGCTGCCGTTTGCCCAGGAAACTGACCACCGCATTCACCAGGAAAGCAGGAACCGGGATGCTGTTGAATTTCGCACTTTCCACTTCATAGCTTGCCTTGCCTTTGGCACTGGTGAGCTTCCCATGGGCTTGCAAGGTCTGTGTACCCGAGAGCACAGCCTTGAACATCCGAAACGCCATTCCAGTGAGCTGGACGTCATCCATATTGATGACGGCGGTCGTCGCAAATGTTCCCTGCTTTAAATCAAAATGAATCTTTTTAACCCCCAGCCTTTTCTTACCGGCGATTGCCACTTCCGTGAAGGCGTTCAGTTCTCCTTCAGTCAACGTATAGGATTCCTGGCTCTTACCTTTCTTCGGTTCCTTGAGCTTCGTGAGAACCTCGTTGACGCGGGACGCACCGTCTGCAAACAAAAAAGAACCCGAGCAAAATAAACAGACCAGCGACAGGAACGAGTAAAAGCGGACCATGGCGCGTTATTATAATACGGTCTATGGTGGATGAAACCAATCCCTTCGAAGAGATGATGCAACGATTCGACCGGGCTGCCGAGCTCTTAAGGCTGGATTCCGGTCTCTACAAAGTCCTGCGGAATCCCACTCGCGAAATCACCGTTTATCTGCCCGTCATCATGGACGACGGCCGGATTGAAATTTTTAAAGGCTTCCGGGTGCAGCACAATATCGCGCGCGGTCCTTGCAAAGGCGGCATTCGCTACTCGCCTGACGTTACTCTGGATGAAATCAAGGCTTTAGCCGCCTGGATGACATGGAAGTGTGCCGTCGTTAACATCCCCTTTGGAGGAGCCAAAGGGGGCGTGGTCTGCGATCCTTCCCAGCTGACAATCTCCGAACTGGAAAAAGTGACACGCCGTTACACTGCCGAAATGATTGATTTTATCGGCCCGGAGAAGGATGTGCCCGCTCCGGATCTGAATACGGACGAGCAGGTGATGGCGTGGATGATGGACACTTATTCCATGCACGCCCGGCACACAGTTACCGCCGTGGTAACCGGAAAACCAGTAGGGCTGGGAGGCAGTCGAGGACGCCGCGAGGCGACGGGTTTCGGACTGACCGTCATTGCGCTCGAGGCTCTGCGGATCCTCAACAAGGCTCCAGAGGAAACACGAGTGGTGATTCAAGGTTACGGCAATGTCGGCGGGACCGCGGCCCTCCTGCTGCATCAACAAGGCTTTAAAGTGGTGGCGGTTTCCGACATCCACGGCGGAATCTATCACCGTGATGGCCTGGCAATCCCTTCCATAACCAGAATTGCCGACGCGCAAAAGATAGATCGGATCACCAATGCGGAGTTGCTGGAACTTTCCTGCGACATTTTGATCCCTGCCGCCACCGAAAATCAGCTCACTTCAAAAAACGCGGATCGCGTAAGAGCAAAAATAGTGCTGGAGGGTGCGAACGGTCCCACCACCCACGTCGCGGACGAGATATTCGAAGAGAAAAACATCCTGGTCATTCCGGACATTTTGGCCAACGCCGGTGGCGTCACGGTTTCTTATTTCGAATGGGTACAGGACCGCTACGGCTATTTCTGGAAAGACCAGGAAGTGCGGGAACGATTGACCGAAGTCATGAAAATGAGCTTTGGGGACGTTCTCAATTATGCGCAGATGCACCAAGTCACTTTGCGAACTGCTGCCTACATGCTGGCGATCGATCGAGTCGCTCACTATACGAAACTGCGTGGAATCTACGCCTGAAATCGCACCTAAAAGACCAAGCCGCACTGCTTTTCTCCTCCCTGTGTTCGTCATCGGGTATGTGCTGCTTTTCTTTCTGGTCCAATCCCCCAAGCTCCTCGACTACTACCGCGTCAGCGATGACGCGCGACAACAGATTTACCCTCTTTATCTCCACATCGATCCCACACTGTTTCAAGATGACCTGCTGACCCGATACTTTCGCTCTCACACTCCCCCCGTTTATTACTACCTCCACTATCCTGTAGTACAAGTGGTGGATCCAATTGTCTGGTCCAAGGTCGCCCAGATCGCGCTGCTCCTGGTGGTGCTGGTTTTTCTTTTTCTCATTGGACGCAAGCTGCATGGTGCGGCTCTTGGTTGGGTTCTGGTTTTCCTGTTTGTTCATGCCCGGCCTCTTTCGGGACTGACGGATGGCGGTCTTCCTCGAGCTTATGCAATACCAGCCCTGGTGATTTTTATATGGGCTTGCCTGACCGATCGCTCCAAGACTGCGCTGGGCGCAACCACCCTGGCGGCGCTGTTTTACCCGCCGGTGCTTCTGGTGCTGGGCCCTTCATTCGTGCTCTGGGCCTTCCTCAATCGACGTTTCACAGTCTGGGCGATACCGGCCGCCCTCCTGGTTCTTGGAGGGATTTATCCCATGGTGGCCCGGGGCGATGAAATTGGGCGGATCATAACTCATGCCGCAGCGGCCCAGATGCCTGAGTGGCATGCGGAAAATCGATTCCCGTACCTTCCCCCGCCCTCAATTCTCGAGCTGCTGCCGACAAAGCTCAGCAGCGCTTTGGTTACGAAAGGAACAGTAACCTCATGGATTTGGATGGCACTGACTGTCGCGCTGCTGTGGCGGAGAAGAGAAGAAATTCGCAAGCTTCAGCCGATTCTGATCCTGCTGCTGGCATCCGTGGCGATGTATTGGATAGCAACCTTCCTGGCTTTCCGGCTGCACATACCCGATCGCACCTTGATCTACTCGCTTCCGCTCGTGGGATTGCTGGCGGGTGCTTTTGCGTTTACGCGGTTGCCCTTGTTTCCTCCAATCCTCATTCTGATGACTTTGATCCTGGAGGGATCCGGGCTGGACGCCAGTCTGAATTTGTGGGCCGATCAGCGGTATGCTTCTCGGTTCTACCAGTTTGTTTCGGAGATTCCGAGGGATGCAGTCCTGGCCGGGCCACCGCTCGAGATGGACAGCATCCCGCTGTTCTCCAGGAGAATCGTCTTTGTTTCAGATGAAGCCGCACAACCTCTCTACGATGCTTATTACCGTGAGATGAGACGCCGATTGCAGGAATTCTATACCGCCTACTACGCGACTGACGCGAAAGCCGTGATGGATTTCGCACGGCGAAACCGGGTGGGTTTCATGGTGATCAAAAAAGAGGATTTCACCTTCCAGTTCAACCGGCAGAAGTACTATCACGAGCCTTATAACAAGCACATCAAGCAGCTGCTGCGCGGAAGGGAGGCCCAGGAACTCTTTTTCGCCCACCCACCCGAATGCTCCGTTATTTACGACGACGGGTATCTACAACTGGTGCAGCTTGACGAGAGCTGCCTTACTCCTCAACGCGGTAATTAGGAGCCTCTTTAGTTACCACCACGTCGTGGACATGTGATTCTCTCAGCCCCAGATTGCTGATCCGTATAAATCTGCTTCGGGTTTGGAGCTGGCGAATTGTCCGCACTCCGCAATAGCCCATTCCGGCGCGCACCCCCCCCATCAGGATGGGAATGAGACTTTCAACACTTCCCTTGTGAGGAACCCGGCCTTCGATGCCTTCGGGTACCAGCTTGGCTCCTTCCTGGGCATAACGGTCACTGCTTCCTTCCGCCATCGCGCCCAGCGAACCCATCCCTCGGTAAGCCTTGTAGCTCCGGTTCTGGTAGAAAATGAGCTCTCCGGGAGATTCATCGGTGCCGGCAAAAAGGTTCCCCACCATGACGCAGTCCGCACCTGCAGCAAGCGCCTTGGTCACATCCCCGGAATACTTGATGCCACCATCTGCAATAACCGGAAGTTTCAAACGTCTTGCGACTTTTACGGTCTCCATAATTGCACTCAACTGGGGAACACCCGCACCCGTTACCACACGAGTGGTGCAAATACTGCCCGGTCCCATACCCACTTTGACGGCGTCAGCGCCGGCGCCATGCAGCTCGCGAGCCGCTTCACCCGTGGCAATATTGCCGACCACAACATCTGCGCGTTTTAACTTTTTCTTCAGGGCGCGCGTGGCTTTGATCACGCGATTTGTGTGCCCATGAGCCGTGTCGATGGCAATCACATCGGCACCCACTCTTTCCAATTCCATCGCACGCTCCAGGAAATCTCCTGTGGCGCCTACGGCCGCACCCACCCTCAGCCGCCCATAGGTGTCCTTCGAGGCGTTTGGATAGGTGATCATCTTGAGAATATCTTTCACGGTGATCAGGCCCTTGAGACGATTGTCCTTGTCCACGACCGGCAGCTTTTCAATCCGGTGCTCGTGGAGGATTTTCTTGGCAGCCTCCATAGAAATGCCTTCCCGGACAGTCACCAGGTTGCGGTGGGTCATTAAATCGGATGCCTGCAACTCCAGATTGGTCACAAAGCGCAGGTCACGGTTGGTCACAATTCCCACCAGCCTGCCTTCCTCGTTGGTTATGGGAACGCCCGAGATACGGTACTTGGACATCACAGTGAGCACTTCCCGGATGCTGGAATCGGGACGCATGGTGACCGGATCGACGATCATTCCTGATTCGGAGCGCTTCACCTTGTCCACCTCTGTGGACTGCGCTTCAATGCTCAGGTTGCGGTGAATGATCCCAATCCCTCCCAGCCTGGCCAGAGCTATAGCGAGCCGAGCCTCGGTAACCGTATCCATGGCTGCTGAAGCAAGGGGAATATTCAAGGGAATGTTTTTTGAGAAGATAGTAGCCAGGTCCGTATCGGCGGGCAGCACTTCACTGCGGGCAGGCATCAGCAGGACGTCATCAAAAGTCAATCCTTCAACCATTTCCATCCCGCGATTATAAATGATTCGAACCATGCCTTTAATAACGAATTTCTATCCTGGTGACGTCAAGCTGCTTGTGTGAAAATGCGGAGGGTGTTGTTTTTCCATTCACGGTTAAAGCGGTTAAAGATCGAGAACACAATCCGATCCACACTGGCGACATTGACAAAGCAAACCATGGGCCGGGTGCGGCGAC
>JACQSY010000050.1 GCA_016211085.1 Acidobacteriota bacterium
CTTCTCTTCCCTAAAACCCGAATCCTCACCAAGGGGGTACGATCTCTATTCCGTTTCCCACCCGTGCCCGAAAAATTTTCTTGACACCGTAGTATGGTACAGGGTGCATCTTAAGGTTCGAGGATGGTTTATATGAGCTTAACCATTGGACAAGTGGCCCAGCAGGCAGGTATTGGAATTGAGACCGTGCGATTCTATGAGCGACAGGGACTGATTCCGGAACCGCCGCGCACCGAATCCGGGTATAGGCAGTATCCCGAGCGAATTGTTGATCCCCTGAGATTCATTAAAAGAGCACAGCAACTTGGATTCACACTAAAAGAAGTTGCCGAACTTTTGCATCTTCGCGTGGTTCCCGGGATGAGGTGCAGCGACGTGAAGGTCCGGGCCCAAGCGAAGATCACAGAAATCGAGGCGAAAATCAAAGATCTGCAACGGATGCAAGTCGCTTTGAAGAAGCTCGCTCAAGCCTGTACAGGCCGCGGGCCGACGGCGGAATGCCCGATTTTAGAAGCGCTGCAGCTGGGGCAGGAGAGAACATGTTAGCCCCATTGAGAAACCTGGTTATTTTGCCGCTGCTAGGCACTGCTCTTCTTCCAAGGGTCATTTGTCCAGCTTGCCTGGCGGCCTACGCAGGCATTTTCAGCACAATCGGGATCGTACTTACCGATTACTCGCGTTATCTTTTCTCCGCGAGTTCACTGTTTCTGGGTGTTGCATTGGGTTCCTTAGTGTACCGTGCCCGAGATCGGCACGGATATGGGCCGCTGCTGCTGGGGATAACTGCAAGTGTTGTGTTGCTGGCTGGAAAGTTTTTGTGGAATTCGCCTGCAGCGATCGCTATGGCAGCTTTTGCATTCATTGTGGCCTCCTTATGGAATTCGTGGCCGACACCAAAAGCGACTCACGCCGGCTCCTGCTCCGCGTGCGCTCAGCAGGAGCCGATCACACTGTCGACGAGCGCACACAAAAACAAGAGAAAGGAGTACGTGATGGCTAAACGGAAAATAGAAATCTTTAGCGCGGGTTGCCCAGCTTGCGAAGAGACGATTGCCGTCGTAAACAAGCTGGCATGCCCATCCTGCGAGGTGGAAGTTCTAGACATGCGCCGGACCGAAGTTGCTCAGAAAGCCAAGCAGTATGGCGTCCGTACGGTTCCTGCAGTAGCGATCAACGGGAAACTTGCCGATTGCTGCTCAGGACGAGGACCCGATGAAAGCTCTCTCCGGGCTGAGGGAATCGGCCTGCCGCTCTGAGAATCTATACACGGATGGTTTGGCTTTCCGCCGTGCCATCCGGAAGGAGTAACTTTGAAATTTCTTTTAATTGTTGGGATTGTACTGAGTGTAGCGGTGTTAGGAGTGGGAGGACTCGGAAACTTTTCCTGCGCCGGATTCTCCTCGGTGAAACCCTCTTCCATACATGTTGCCGAACTGAAAACTTCAATCTTTCGTGTCGAAGGTATGACCTGTGGCGGGTGTGCAGCCGGACTCAGAGCGATCATGAAGAAGATAGATGGAGTGCAGAAGGTGAAAGCATCCTACGAGGAACGGAAGGCCATCGTGACCTACAATCCTGCCAAAATTAAGCCGGACCAGATCATTGCCGCCATCGAGAAGTTGGGCTACTCAGCCAAGCTCCAGAAAATTGGAGGCACGAAGAATTGAGCGAGTCCTGTTGCCAGCCTTCAAAGGCGCCGAGAATATCCTCAAATTGTCCCCTCAGCGGTCACTGGGGCCAAGCCGTGGACTGGCTGACCGTGGCCGCCCTGACTTCTGGACCGGTCCCTCCGAGGCAGAATTTTTGGTTGTGTAGAGACAGCGACTGTGATGTTGTTTATTTTGGCGAAGAGGGCTATCTCTTGCGCATTGCTGACCTCCGTATGGTTCCCGGTTTCAAGCATGGGGGTGGCGAGCGCCTAATCTGCTATTGCTTCAATTACCGTCGCCGGGACATAGAGGCGGAAATCCGGACCAAGGGTCACGCCAGCAACATCGTCAGGCGCATCACCGGCGAAGTTCAAGCAGGAAATTGTGCCTGCCAAGTACGAAATCCTTCAGGAAGGTGTTGCTTGGGAGAGTTCAAAAAGGCAGAAGCCGAAATCCGGCGGGAAGTCCAACTCTAGAAGAAGTGCCGCTCGACGATTGAGTCTACTCCTGTTGAATTTTTGGTGTCTAACGTGCCGGTCATGTGGTTGACGAGATCTTCATAAACTGCCATTGTTTGAAGAGATCATGTCACCGGACGAGGAGAAATGGGCAAGGGACTTTGGTCCCGTGCTGAAGCGTTACGCCCTGATACGTGTGGGCGACTCCGCTGTAGCGGAGGACCTGGTTCAAGAGACTTTCCTGGCTGCCCTCCGGTCCCGTGATCGATTTGAAGGACGTTCCTCCATCCAGACTTGGCTCACGGGAATCCTGCGCCACAAGATTCTGGATCATTTTCGCGAGCAATTCAAAAACAGAGAAGTAGAGCTGCAGATTCTAGAGAATGGCCCCGAAGATGATCTTTTCGATTCCAGAGGGAATTGGGTCAAGCCGCCTGTCTCATGGAAAGAAAGCCCTGAAGACGCTCTCAAGACAAAAGAATTTCGTGAGATTCTTCTCCTTTGTCTTGAGGGGATCCCTCGCCAAAAACGCCTGGTTCTGCTTCTGAGAAACGTCGACGGGCTCTCCGGAGAAGAAATTTGTAAGGAATTTGGGATTAGTTCGACTCATCTGTGGGTCTTGATGCATCGTGCTCGGGCAGCGCTTCGCCGCTGCCTGGAGGAGCGGTGGTTTAAGGGCAAGTGAAGGAGGACAGGAACCATTGCTGAATTGCCGGGAAGCGGCGCAGCTGATTGCCGAGATGATGGAAAAACCATTGTCCTGGAGACAAAGAATGGCCTTGGCCTTCCATCTGTCCATGTGCCATTTGTGCCGCCGTTATCGAACTCAGCTCCGATGGATTGATCGCGCTTTGTCCGTCTATTTTTCTGCGCATCCTATCGACTCTTGGTGATCAAAAGGCAGAAGATTTCGCGCATAGAAAGATTCTCATAGAGCGAGTGGCTGGAGAAAAATTGTAAAGCCTAATCCGCGTAGAAGTTGCAATTCGAGCGGAAACAGCCCGGGGTAACACGTCATTCATAGCCGTTGTCCTGAACTCGAATTGAATTCGGAGATGAGGCGGAAAAAGAAAAGGTAAGGAGGTTCCAAATGAGGTGGTTAAACGATGGCGGGCCTTTTGAACGCTGGCGGGCCAGAAGCCTGGGGTCATTTCGGGGCTGGCAACTTGGGAAAATTATTCTCGTGCTGCTTTTCTATTCACTATGGGCCGCGCTCCCCGCCCTGGGGCAGACTGAATCTCCATCCGATTTACAACGTGTCCGCATCGGTTCTCGCCCGCCCGATTTTCTTTTGAAAGATCTACAAGGACGGTCACACTCCCTGAAACAATATGAAGGACACCGGAATATCGTGCTGGTTTTCTATCGTGGCCATTGGTGACCTTACTGTCTTACCCAGTTCGGGCAACTGGCGACTCTCATGCGGGAAAGCAAACGAGATGATGTTCAGATTTTAGCCATCAGCATTGATCCTCCTGAGCTCGGACGCAAAATGGTGGCGAATGTAAAAGAAAAATTTAATCTGGACCTAAGCTTTCCTTTGCTGTCAGATCCAGGGCATCAAGTAATTGACCGTTATGGCTTGCTGAATCCGGCTTTGGCAGAGCGTGGTTTGCCGCACCCCGCCGTGTTTCTCATCGATAAGACCGGGGTGGTGCGTTGGCGGTTTGTAGAGACCGATTACAAGATACGTGCCAGTAACGAACAGATCCTTGAAGCGCTCAAGTCTCTTCGCTGACTCGACAAAAAGGGGAACCGCTTTAGTCCACTGCATCACTCATTTGGCTCTCGGTGATCACTGTCCAGCCGGTTATTGCTTCGTTTTAGTGGTAAATCTTTTCTCGATGATCGCCAGCTTTTTCCTCAGAGTCTTTTCATCCAGAAAGCCGGTGTGCTGGTTGGCCAGGCTGCCATCAGGGGCAAGGAAATAGCTTGAAGGATAAGCAAAGACTTTGTACTGCTGTTCAATCTTTCCGGATAAATCAATTGCTATCGGGTAATCGATTTTCAGCTGGTTTACGAATTCGTATATGTCCGAAAGCCCACTTTGTTCTGCGACGCCGATGATCTCCAAATGAGCTTTTTTCTCCCGATACACCCGAAGCAGTTCCGGCATTTCTGCTTTGCAGGGAGCACACCAGGTGGCCCAAAAATTCACCAGCACAATCTTTCCTTTTAAATCGGAAAGCTTCTGTGTGCTTCCGTCCAGAAACTGCGCCTCAAAATCGTAATCTCCTGGTTTGAAAGCCACGGAGCCAAAACGCACGGGAGAGTTCGGAAGACTGGCGTCGGTCCGTGATTTCGGGACAACCCATCTGTCCAGGCTCATGAAAGAGAACCTGGAAGATAAGCGTCCGAGCTGATCGCTAAGAATCAGGACGCCTATGAGAAGTAGCAGCATCCCGCCGGCAACCTCCGCCTTGCGGACGTGAGGGCGCAATCGTTTGAATGCCGTCAAGAAATGTTGGAGAAACAGCGCGGAGAAAACAAATCCTGCCCCCAGTCCAAAAGAGTAAACGGCCAACAAAAGAATTCCCCGGCTGACCGTCTGGGTTACCGCAGCCAAAGCCAGAATCCCAGCCAAAACCGGGCCCACGCAGGGAGTCCATCCAAAACCGAAGAAAACTCCCGCTCCAAGCGCACCAAGAAAACCTCTCACGCGTTCCTGAGACTGAATTCTTTTGTCGTAAAGGAGAAAGGACAGGCGAAAAATACCTGTCAGGTGAAACCCCAGCAAAATGATCATGAATCCTGCAATCTGCCCCAGGATTTTCAGATGGGAGCGCAAGAATCCGCCCAGGGTGGTTGCAGCTGCTCCCAAAGCAATGAAAACCAGAGAAAACCCGATTACGAATGCCACACTATTCTTAAAAGCGGACCACAGAACTTCTCTTTGGCGGTTGCCGCTCAGGCGATCCAGTGAAAAACCGGTGATAAACGAGAGATACCCCGGAACTATCGGTAAAACGCACGGGGAAAGAAAAGACAGTACGCCTGCCATTAGCGCAGCGACCAAGCCCACATCCATTGCCATTCGTTCCACCTTCCTTTGCTGAAGGTGGCTCCGCTCTCAGACCGGGCCTGCGGCCTGGAAGATGCGGAGCCAAAGTATAAGGACCTCACATGGTGGACTGTATTTTCACTTCTTGCCAGCCGCTTCCTTGCTTGATCTCAACTTTCTCGGGAATCACGCTTCTGGATTTCTCATCGAACTTACCTGTGACACGCGCCTGTTGGCCCACATGGGGCGCGAGCGAAGGCGCCGGTGCAAGAATCGTGCTGACGTTGCCTTTGGAGTCAAGAAGGGCGACAGGGATTCCGGACTTGGCGCACATCATGCCGCACTCTGCCATGCCCATGTGCTCGTTTCCTTTAAAACCGCCTGCTTTGTAGCATTTCAAGTCGACCAATGTTCCTGCCACCGTGTTGGCTCCCGATTGAGCCCAAAGGCTGAGTCCCAGCGAAGCCATTCCAAACAGTAATAAGAGTTGTTTTAATCTCATGATCTAACCCTCCGATTGTTGATGTGTTTTCGCATGTTGACCGCAGGCTGTGTAATCGGTGAGATTAGTCGCTGGACGCGGGCCCTCCTTACAACGAATCGGCAGTTTTCTGCGTATGCGGGTGAGACAGGGAGTTGGATGGGTCACATAAGAGAATAAACAAAGCCCGCAATCTGCGGTACGTCTCCAATTTCTAAGATCGCCGAGGCAATTAGACATGGAGGCCGCCCCTTGATTCATAAAGCCTTTCCCTGAAGGAACTTCTTATCCCTGGTTTAAATGTTCGATCGCTGTAAGGATTTGGCCTGCTTTCCGACACAACTGGCAGGGAGGTGATATTGATATGAATTCCAGGATCCTAGCAGGTGCCGTGGCAGGGTTGATCGCCGGGGTCATATTCGGGGTCATGATGCAGATGATGAGTGCCCCGACTCCTATGGGCGAAAAGCCAATGATTGTCATGGTGGCGAATATCCTTGGTTCTGAGAGTGCGGCTGTAGGATGGTTGTATCACTTGTTCAACAGTGCGCTGATTGGGGGCCTTTTTGGGTGGATCTTCGCCCTTCGGGTGCATGCGTATATGGGAGCCATTGTCTGGGGCGCTGTTTACGGTTTCTTCTGGTGGATTCTGGGTGGGCTCATCTTGATGCCGATATTCCTTGGAAATGCTCCTTTGGCTCCGCTCATGATGGCTCCGATGCGGCCGGTTGCTATGGGGAGTTTAATGGGACATCTGATCTACGGCGTGGTCCTGGCTGCGAGTTTTGTCGCAATTTGGCACCATGAAGCCCCACCTAGCCCGGCGACAACCCCACGGTAACCTCTGGTTCAGGGAGGGGAACAGGCCATCCGGCCTGCCCCTTTTTCATGACGATGCTTCCCGAAATTAATTCCGGAATTCACCGAGATTGTCAAAGTTGTTGAGGAGGAATCAACGGCTGCTAACACCTTCTTGAAAGTGTGGCGACTCGGGTCAATTAAAAAAGAGTTTGTGTCTGCTTCTCACCGAGTTTCACGAAAGAGTTAATGGCCTCAAGAACAATGCGTCTCAGGTGGGGATGCGGGACCAGCCCATCGTCGTTGATCGGGATCTCCAGATGGCCCAGGAGACGTTGCGTGGGTCCGGGGCCATTAATCCTTGCCTCGACCGCAACGACGCGTTGTCCTCTTGTTCTCGCCTGCCGCACCACTTCTTCAATTCGAGCCAATGCTTCCTTTCGTTTTTCCGGCCAGTCTTCACGCAGCGTGAGCCCCATGACATTCGCGAAAGGGCGCGCAGCGCGGCGTTGCATTTCCTGTCCTAAAGAGGTGAGCAAAGCCTGCCAATGTTGATCCTCATCATCTGCTCCAGCCCCATGGGCGACCAGCAGAACAGTTTCATTCTCGGGAACACCGTGGCTCAGGGAAAGCGCTCTCTCGAGCAAGACGTCGGCCAACAAAGGGTGATCTTCAAGCCCCCCTATCGTTTCCAGGCGGCTGCCGGAACGAATTCTGGACTGGCAGATGTGTCCTTCCGACTGGTGATGGTTTTTGTGAAGAGTTTCTCTTTCCTGAGAAGCTCCGATCATCTCCTTGATCGAATCGGCAAAACTGCTTTTCAATCCAAAGAGCCGGTAAATAAGGATGATGTTTTTTCCGCGTGACTCCAATCGATTTACCGCATCCTGAAGTAGTCTAGGATCTCCCATGTTGAAACTGATCTCGATGTCGTATTCAGTTGCCAGGGGAAGCAGCGCGGAGCTCAGCTCTTCGTTCCAGATCTGATCGGACCCATGTGAGAGAATCACAACCCCCATGTTCTGGGAGTTCGGTTTTAGAAAGGCAGCGCTGGCACGGCTCATCCACTGTGCCAGCAGCGGATGCTCATCCGGCATTTCCGGCTTCCATTCGACGCGGGAACCAGTCAGTTCCTTACGCACCAGCGCCTCAACTGACATGTGACTCTCGGCTCGATGGCCTAAAAAATAAGGGACAAGAAGCGGCCGCGAGCTGCGGGCTGCCTGATCGATAATTCGCCGGAATGTTTCCTGATTTCGCCGTGAGGCCGAGGGCTCTTCGTTGTTAGACCAGAGAACCTCGACACTCCAGCTCGCAAAGGAGTACTCACACAGCAACGGCTTTAGCAAACGCGTCAGACTATCGCGAAGGCCGGCTTCCGACTGCTCATCGGTGGCTCCCCAGCCCAGCAAGGTCAGGTGCTCTGTTTTGACGTCATGGCTGATCTGGGCAATTCGATCTCGCAGAAGTTCTGAAGCGAGATAGCTGGATCCAAACGAAGACCCAACCTGGATATTCAATTTCGGCCCTATTTCCGTCTGAACGGCCTTGAGGTCTTTCTCGAATTCCTTCCACGATTTCTCTTGCTTTGATAGAACCACAGGTAAGAGGTTCAGCTGCTGAGTTCCGGAGCCAAGCAATGATTGGATTGTTTGTTTCAGTCGCACCAATTGCATGCGTCGCGTCATGAAAAAAAGCTGGGCGTTGGGGTAGAGCCTGCGGTATTCCTGAAAACGTTCCTCAATGGTTTTATTGCCGAGAAAACCACGATCCGGCGCAACCACCAGATACGAAGTCTTGGAGACTATATCGTTAGCTGCCATGCAAGTGATTGAGCCGGTCAGGGAAACAAACAAGAGCGTTGCCAAGACCACGCCCTGTGCAAAAATAGATAATGTCTTCACGCTTAAATCCTCCTTAAAACTCCCAACGGAGCTGAGCTTTTACGTTAAGACCTTCTGCGGGAATGGAGTTGAACAAAGGACCATAAAGCTTGTCCGTAAAGTTCTCAAGGCTCAAGCTTGCCGATTGTGGAAGGCCCGGATACGGTTTGAAAATACCGTGGGGATCGAAAAGCCGAATTTCACTGCGCCAGTGGTACAGGGTATAGCCACTGAGAGGGGCTTGGCGCATGGGCACCCTGTTGCCCCCTTTGAGCGACTGAAGCTGCAATTCCTGAACCAGCTTTCCTCCAAAGAAATACCAGCGGAGCCCGGCATTCATCACATAGGGGACGATCAATGGCAAAGGTTCGCGCGTGGTTAGGTTGGTCCCCCGCTGAGCCGCCTGGCGAGCATAGAACATCCACCACTGCCCGCCGAGGTTGCCCCAAACTTCCAAATCGGCTTCGACACCCTGAATACGAGCCTCATCCACGTTATCGCTAATCGATACGGGCTGGCCGGCAAATGTAGCCTGTCCTAGATACGTTCCAGGAACACTTGTGATGAGGTTGCTAATGCGATTATGAAAATAGGAGAACGTGAGTCTTACTCTTTCATGACGGAGGCGAATTCCCAATTCGGAATCCATGGCGGTTTCCGGTTGCAGATCGGGATTGGGAACCACAAAACCGCCAACAGAACCGCGGCCGAAAAAGAAACGCTCAAACAGGTTCGGCTCGCGAAAGGCTCTGCCCACCCGGCCAAAAAAAGCCCAGTTTCCTGGAAGGTTGTAGACTACTCCCGCACTGCCTGTCACGGTCGCGTCTGTGCGTGGCTTGGTGGAAGGACCCTCGAAATTATCGGTGGCTTCAGAACTGCTATGGAAAACATCCGTACGAATCCCGAAGTTTAGGCTCAACCGTTCGCCGACGGCCCACTCATCTTGTAGAAAGAAGCCCAGACCACTGAGACTGGAATCCGGTACACTGGGTGCTCTGCTGCTAACCCGGGCCCGGGGTGTTCCTGGGAATACCTTCTGCACTCGCAGATCTTGATTGGTATCTCTGTAAAAGCTTCCACCGTAGGTCAACCGATGCGCCGGCCCCGCATCATGATTGAGCTGCAGATCAAAGCCGACTGTCCGTGTGTCCGTTACTGTGCTGCTGGAGAGTGAAAAACCGGCGCTCCGGACAAGATTGAAGAAGTTTCGTTTTTGTTTTTGCCAAAAGAAGTTGCCTTGTACTCTTTGCAGTCCTTCTCCCTCCAGGCTACGCTCAATAAAAATGGCCATCTTATCCCTGTTGTCAAACGGGAAAAGCGCAAAGAACGGGCTGGACTCGTCGGATCCGGGAACGCCGATTCTACTTCCTCTGCGCCGCTCCCACTGCAGTCGAATGCTGTCTCTGGACGAAAGATCAAATGAGAGGCCGGCTTCGAGGTTATCTTCGTCCCCCCCTGAATTTCGCACCGTGCCAGAAGGGCTCTTGTAATTTTCGAACCTTCCAAGGCTTCCTCCCAACCGCAAGCTCCAAGCCGAATGCGCTATACCAATGCTGGTATGAAAGCGCAGTCCATCACGCACGCTTTGATACTCGCTGATGGTTGAATTGCTGAAACGCAGGTTTTCGCCTGCCGCGGGCTTTTTGGTGATGATGTTGATCACGCCAGCCATGGCATCCGACCCATAAAGCAGAGAACCTGCTCCTTTGGCGACCTCGACCTTTTCGATCTGGTGAATATCGACCAATGCGGGTTCAATTCCCGCATTAACAGTGGAGGTGCGGCCGTTGTTCAAGCGTTGGCCATCCACGAGAATCAACACGCGGTTACTATCCAATCCCCGCAAGATAGGGCGCACACGGAAAGGGCCGCTTTCAGCCAGATAAACACCAGGGACTCCTGAAAGCAGTTCCGTCGTGTGGGTGGGTTGGAGGTGCCGAATCTCATCCTGCTCTAAGACCGAAGTGATGCGCGCTGATTTGTCCGCGCTTTGCTCGTTGCGGGTCGCAGTCACAGTCACGCGTTCATTTAACGATGCGATGGGTAGCACCACTTCGACCTCGGTGGAGGTCTCGAGTTGGATATTCTGGATCACCAGCGAAAAACCTGGATGGTCGGCTTTCAGTTGATAGTGACCGGCAGGCAGATCTAAATCAAAACGGCCGTTTTCTGGAGTTAAAAAAGTCGTCGAGAAGTCTTGACTGGTGCCTTCAATGTGGACATGAGCTGATGGAATCGGCCTGCCCGCAGGGTCGACCACTTCTCCGCTCAAGTGAACGGAGGTAGCGCCCCACGCTATACGCGTGGTGAGGATAAGCAGCATTAACCAGTTCGTGAAGTTCCGCTTCTTCATAGCGTTTCTCCTTATGTGAGTGCAAATGGTGTCGAGGCTGGAGGAGGGGTTTTTTGCAACCATTTGAGTTTTTTCAGTCGAGGTCGCCGTGCAATAAGGGACAGCTGAGCGCGGACCAAGTTCGCAGAACGCGGAGGAGTTTAAAGGGGCCACTTTGTCTGCGATCGTGGGAACCGTCGCAACCCGTTTTGGCGGGTTCCCCTGAATCTCTACACTGAGGCGCGGTTGACGCTTAAAGCGGTGGATCGTTAAAATGAGGCCGCGTAGGTTAGCACCTTAAGACCGCGCACGCGGGGAATGGGTTGGCTTCCACAACCCATTCCCCCACCTTTCATTGTTCCTCCTCTTTCCTTCACGCCAAGATCTTCACTCCGAGCGATGTCGCCTGTCAAGATGAAATTGAAAATCAATATCAATAAATTAAAACTAGTTTAAAACTATACACTTACACAGGTAATGACCGCAAAATTATCACAGTTTGCATGCGAGAATGCTTAAGAAACCCAGGCTCTGCGCCCGCTCAGATCCCTAAACTCGCCGCGCGTGCGGGCTGGGAATTTTTCTCACTGTTCATTCCTGGTGGTTGCGGATGGGCGCAGAGCAACCTGCCTATCCCAGCCGGTCTTTAAGGTGCAACCTTCCGGGGTTGATTCATTAGGGTTTGATTCATTTGACTTGTTTCGATCCTCTCGAAAAGGTATCCTGCCGGGGACCGGAAGGAGTGAGGCCAGTGACATCAACCCTGCGAGTTATTCTTTTAAAACCCAGCAAATATGGGATCAACGGCTATGTGGAGCGTTTTTGGAAGGGTTTTATTCCCAACAGCACCCTTCCTTTTATGCGAAGTCTGACACCGGAAAAAGTGGATGACTGTAGGGTCGAGGTGATCCCGATTGATGAATACGTGCAATCGGATCTTGAGTACTTGAAGTTGCTGCAGAACATACAAGGCCCGACTCTGGTTGCACTCATTGGTGTGCAAAGTCACCAGTTTCACCGGGCTCTCGATCTGGCAGCGCTTGCCCACCGCAATGGCGCTCACGTGGTGATCGGCGGTCCGCATCCCATGACTTGCGACACCTCCATGCTGCAGAACCGCGGCATTAGCTTTGCTCTTGCCGAAGCTGAACTGGTCTGGCCCACCATTTTGCGCGACGCGATTCGGGGTGAGATGAAGCCAGTTTACGGAAGCCAGGAACGCTGGCAGCAGGAATTGGAAGCGCGCGTGACACTTCCGCCTTCCCCGCGCGATTTAAAAAGATACGTCATGCCGATGCTGGGGCTTTATCCAGCTCGCGGCTGTCCCTTTAACTGCAACTTTTGTGCAATCACCAAGATTGCTGGTCGTCGTATTCGAACTCACCCTGTGGACATTACTTTGCAGAGTCTGCGGGCCGCGAGGGAAGCCGGAGTTAAGCTGATCATGTTCACTTCCGATAATTTCAACAAGATTCCGGAAGTGGAACACCTGTTGGAGGCAATTGCCCGCGAGGATCTGGGAATGAAATTCTTCGTCCAGTGCGACACGCAAATCGGGACCCGCGATCGTCATTTGATTCCGCTGCTGGCCAAGGCGGGTTGCTTTCAAATGTTTCTAGGAATTGAATCCTTCGACCGCGATACGCTGAAGGCAGCGCGGAAGTTTCAAAACAGACCTGAGCATTATGCGGAGATCGTCCGGCTTTGTCGTGCGAACGGCATCGCCACCCATTTTTCAAACATCATCGGGTTTCCGGGAGACACCGAAGAGCAAATCAAGTACCACCTGGCTCAAGTTCAAGCCCTCAACCCAAGCGTAGTTTCCTGCTATATCCTTACCCCCATTCCCGGAACCGACCAGTACGACGACTTCCTCGAGCAGGGATTGATCTACGAGAAGAATCTGGACCGTTTCGACGGGACTTGGTCGACCTGGGTGCACGACCGGCTCGGTCCACCCCAGCTTCGCAAGCTGTTGTTTCGTTTCTATCGAGACTTCTACAACGTGGGCGACAGCCTCCGACACGCCTGGCAGGATTATGTGCAAAGCCAGAATTTTTCAAATTTCGTGAGTGGTATGGGAAACATGCTTTTTGTGAGGTGGAACAGCATCAAGCAGTTTCATCCCATGTCGGGAGGTCTCTGGCGGATCAAGCTTGATCACGTGAAAAACTACTTGGATTTGCGGAAAAAATATTTTGACTTCGAACTTGTCCCTCTTCCCTTAAGTCTTACGCTGAGGGAGTCCGAAGACTGATCACCCTCAAGGGTAATCTCCGGCTCCCCTATTTCGAAAGCCGGACCAATGAAACGTACTGAATACGCCGCCAAGCAGAAGGAATTCCTCTTTCCAAGCGTGATCACTTACTACAAGGATCCGCTGCCTCTTGCCCGCGCCAAAGGACAGTTTGTTTACGACGTGGATGGGAAGGAGTACCTCGATTTTTACGCGGGCATTCTCACCATTAGCGTGGGGCACGGGAACGACTACGTCAGCGACCGTGTTTGTGAGCAGATAAAAACCCTTCAGCATGCCTCGTCTTTATATGTGTATCCGGCCACCATCGAGCTGGCGGAGGAAATGGCCCGGATCACGCCCGGGCCTCTGAAGAAAAGCTTTTTCACAAACTCGGGGACCGAGGCCAACGAAACAGCCATTGTCCTGGCGCGCGCCTACACGGGCAGAGATGAGATCATTGCCTTGCGTCACTCCTACAGCGGTCGTTCCGTGCTGGCAATGACTTTGAGTGGGCAGAGTTCGTGGAAAGTGGCGGGCCCTGCTCCTGGCGTCATTCACGCCCACAACGCGTATTGCTACCGTTGTCCTTTTGGACGCAGTTATCCCTCGTGCGGCGTTGCCTGTGCCAACGACGTGGAAGAATTGATTCAGACCTCCACCTCTGGCCGTGTTGCTGCTTTGATTGCAGAGCCGATCCAGGGAGCCGGAGGCTTTATTGTTCCTCCCCCTGAGTACTTTGAGATTGCAGTTGGCATTGTGCGCAAATACGGAGGCCTGTTTATTTCCGACGAGGTACAGACCGGATTCGGTCGAACCGGTCGAAAGATGTTCGGCATCGAGCATTGGGGAGTGCAGCCCGACATCATGACTTGCGCCAAAGGTATGGGCAATGGTTTCCCGATAGGGGCTACCGTGGCGACGGAACCAGTGGCGGATGCGCTGAAGGGACTGACCATTTCAACCTTTGGAGGAAACCCTGTGGCGGCCTCGGCGGCGCGCGCCGTCATTGAGTTTATTAAAAAGGAACAACTCCTCGACAAGGTGGAAGAAACCGGGAAGTATTTCCGTGATCGGCTGAACTCTTTGAAGGAAAAGTTTCCCTTGATTGGCGACGTCAGAGGCATGGGGCTGATGCAAGGACTGGAGCTGGTAAGTGATCGTCACACGAAGGCACCTGCTGCAAAGGAACTGGCGGTCCTCATGGAGAAGACCCGTGAGAAGGGACTGCTGGTCGGCAAAGGAGGTCTCTACGGAAATGTAGTGCGGCTCTCGCCGCCGCTCACCATTGAAAAAAGAGACGTGGACGACGCGGTTCGCGTCCTTGAAGAGGCTTTCCATGAAATCTAGATATCCTTCGACATCGGATGATCTCACACCTTAAAGGGCTGCTGGCACAGAAGGCTGCTGACCGCGTGGTCATTGACGTTCACGGCGTTGGCTACGAAGTTTTCATTCCCTTTTCCACCTACTACGAACTGGGTGGGATAGGTGAGACTGTCAGTTTGCACATCTATACTCACGTGAGGGAAGATGCTCTTTGCCTTTACGGCTTTATTTCCCCTCGGGAAAAAAGCCTGTTTACGCGACTGATTCAAATCTCGGGAATAGGCCCCAAGCTGGGTGTCACCATTCTTTCGGGTCTTCCCGTGGAAGAAGTGGTTGCTGCCATTAGGGATGGGGACTTGGGGCGCCTGAGCACCGTTCCCGGCGTTGGAAAGAAAACTGCGGAGAGGATCATCCTGGAGCTGAAGGAAAAGATATTAACTCTTTTTCCTGAGGTACGGGGGCCGGAGGCGGTCATCCCTGCCGGCTCTGCGCAGGCAGATGTGGTGTCTGCATTGGTCAACCTGGGTTATGCCCGGCCTGCGGCTGAAAAATCTGTGTCACAGGCGGTTCGTGAAGGCGGCGCGGAGCGTTTTGAAGATTTGCTCAAAAAGGCATTGAAAAAGCTTTCCGCCTGAAACCAGAGAGGATTTCGTGAGCGCTCCGGAACGAATTATGGACCCCAGCCACAGTGCTGAGGAAGCCGTCTTTGAAAACACCCTTCGTCCCAGCAACCTGAGCGACTTCATAGGCCAACTCTCAGTCAAGGAAAACCTGGCGATCGCCATCGAAGCCGCGCGTAAACGTCGCGAACCGCTCGACCATGTATTGCTGTTTGGCCCGCCCGGATTGGGCAAAACCACTTTGGCCCATATCGTGGCCAACGAGCTGAATGTGAACTTTCGCTCGACTTCAGGTCCAGTTATTGAGCGTCGCGGTGACCTAGCCGCGATTCTCACCAACCTTGAAGAGCGAGATGTCCTGTTCATTGATGAAATCCACCGGCTCCATCCTTCCATTGAGGAAATACTTTATCCTGCCATGGAGGACTACCAAATCGATATTATTATCGGCGAAGGTCCGGGAGCTCGTTCCATCAAGATTGATGTCCCGCCCTTTACTTTAATCGGTGCCACTACCCGGACCGGTCTGCTGACTTCTCCTTTGCGTGGCCGTTTTGGGATCATTCAGCGTCTTGATTTTTACGAGGAGGCGAGTCTTACCAAAATCGTGCGCCGCTCGGCTGAAATCCTGGGTGTGCGCATTGATCACGACGGTGCAACGGAAATCGCAAAGCGCAGCCGTGGAACCCCAAGAATTGCCAACCGGCTGCTGCGCCGGGTGCGTGATTATGCCCAAGTGCGAGCCGATGGCGTCATCGATCACGCTGTTGCCTGCAAGGGATTGGAATTAATGAATGTGGACCGTTACGGTTTTGATGAGATTGATCGTAAGCTCCTGCTGGCGATCATTGAAAAATTCGGAGGGGGTCCGGTAGGGGTTAATACGATTTCTGCGGCCATCAGCGAAGAAAAAGATGCTATTGAGGATATTTACGAACCATACCTGATCCAGATTGGCTTCTTGAACCGCACCCCTCGAGGGCGTACCGCCACCCGATTGGCTTACGATCACTTTGGGATCGACTGCCGCCAGGCAGCCCAAAAGGGTCTTTTCAGCTGAACGATCGCCGTCACTCAGGCTCGGTGATATCATACCTCTGTGGAAGTTGCGGCTCGCGAACTCGGAAACAAGATTCAGTCCCTCCAAATTTCTGTTGAACAGGTAATTAAGGGGAAAGCCGAGGCAGTGGAACTGGCTATTGTGGCCCTGCTTTCCCGAGGCCACCTGTTGATCGAAGACGTTCCGGGGGTTGGAAAAACCACGCTGGCACATGCGCTGGCGCGATCTTTTGATTGCACCTTTCAAAGGATTCAATTCACCAGCGACCTCCTGCCCTCGGATCTGACCGGAGTTTCCATCTTCAATCAGGCGGAGCGGATCTTCGAGTTCCGTCGGGGACCGCTTTTTGCCAATGTGGTGCTGGCTGATGAAATAAACCGAACCACCCCCAAGACACAGAGCGCGCTTTTGGAGGCCATGAGCGAAGGGAAGGTCACTGTTGAAGACAAAACCTATCCACTGCCCATGCCTTTCATGGTGATTGCTACCCAAAATCCCATCGAGCACCACGGTACTTATCCATTGCCTGAATCGCAGCTGGATCGATTTTTAATGCGTATTCGCATGGGTTACCCCTCTCAGGAGGATGAAAAAAACATCCTTCGTTCCCAGATCAACTACGACACGGCAGAAAGGTTGCTGCCGGTGATGTCTGCCGATGCCGTTTTGCATGCTCAACGTGAGATCGAGAAGGTAGAGGTCAACGAGATTCTCCTGGACTATCTGATGAAGCTGGTGCAGGCAACCCGCAGCAGCGAATACCTATCGCTGGGGATCAGCCCGCGCGGCGCCATGTCGTTGTACCGGTGCTCCCAGGCGCGCGCTTTTTTACGAGGGCGGAAATTTTGTATTCCCGATGACATCAAGACCATGGTGGTGCCGGTCTTCTCGCACCGGGTCATCGTTAGTCCGCGCTACGCATCTCCATTGCAAAAAAGCCAGGAAGCGGAAGCAATCATTCGCGAACTGTTGGAAGAGGTCGAGGTCCCACTCTAGTGCGTATTTATCAGTGGCCCGCTCTGAAGGGGGTTCGCGAGTTTTTCTGGCCGATTTTTCTGCTCAGCGTTGCTTTTCTTCTCGCGGTTTTGAGTTCCCTTTCAGAACAGGACGGCCAGGTATACGCGGCGGCGTTTACGGCATTTCTGGCATTGCTGCTTGCTGCCGTCGTCAGTGTGATGTTGATTCCCAGGTTGCTGGTCGGAGTCAAGCTGGGTTTTCTGAATCACCTGCAGGCGTTTCGAGTAACGCGGCGTGGCGCGTTTTTCATTCTGATTGTCCTCGTGGTCGCTTTTTCAACGATCAACACGGGAAACAACCTTTTGATTCTTGTTCTTTCGTTTCTCCTTGCCTCGCTTCTGGTATCGGGTTTGTTGTCCAATCTGGTTCTGCAAGGTTTGAAAATTTCCATGAAGGTCCCTGAGGAAATCTATGCAGGCCAGACGGCGGTTTTTATTTTGAGCCTGCATAATCTTAAGAAATTCTTTCCCTCGTTTGCCCTTCGGCTACGAAGCCGCGGCAATGACCTTTTCCAGTCTCAAACCGACTTCTTTCTTCAAGAGAAGAGCTTCCCCTACATGAGGCCGGGGGAGTTGCAAAGTGTGACAATGCACTGCCAGTTTTCACAACGGGGCGTCTATGCTGTGGACGGGTTCGATGTCACCACGACTTTCCCCTTTGGCTTTTTTAGGCGCAAGCGAAGGCTGGAAACTGACGGTAGCATTGTTGTTTACCCTGGCTTGCGTGAGCTGCCGTTGGCATTCCTGAGTGCGCATACCCATTACGGCTTTGAAGAGAAGAACCGCCGAGGCGCAGGCAGCACGCTGTACAACATTCGAAGCTACCGGAGCGGCGACAATGCGCGCTTTGTTCACTGGAAATCCACCGCAAAATTGGATTATCTGATGGTGAAAGATTTTTCGCATGAAGAAGAAATCGCGTCGCGTGTGGTCTTTTCAACCTGGTTGCCGACTCACGACGCGCAGGTTCTCGAAAAGTTCGAGAGGGCGGTTTCGTGGGTGGCTTATCTGTGTCATTTTTATTTCGCCCGTGGCCACACATTTCATTTTGAATCAGGCGGATTTCGCGTGATGGTCGAAACCCGGCGCGAAGGATACGACTCAGTCATGCACTTTTTGGCCCAGGTGAGGCCGGGGGCAGAATCGCCCCTCCAGGTCGAAAAGCTGAAGCCGCCCTGTATTTTGTTTTCGGCTTTGGATCAGCCATGGGCTTCGGGAGTACATCATCTGCATTACCTTCATATGTAGGCTATGAAATTCGAGCAGGCCTTTCGACTTTGCAGCTACGCTCTGCTCCTTTGCGGCTTTTTGGTACTGGCCGTATCCGGAGGGGTCACTCCCTTGCTTGCCCTCGTGTATGTGCCGCTGGTTCTGTGGAGTTGGAAACGAGAACGTTCCCGCCCACAAGAGAAACCAGCGCGGCGGGCGGGTTATCCGCTGTTGCTGCAGGCTTCATCTTCACACACGGCGTCCAGGCAAGGCTCGGGAAGACTTCAGTTGTTGATCGCTCTGATCTCATTGCTCTTTTTTACGATTGATTTAATTTTTTTGTCCGGCTTTGTAGACTCCACCATCCATCTGCTGATTCTCTTGAGCGCTTTCAAGTTCCTGGGGGTAAAGACGGACCGTGATTATCTGCTTTTGTACTTTATTTCTTTTGCGTTCCTGCTGATTGCCTCGACGTATGCCCTTTCCGCATTTTTTCTTGCCGGGCTCCTGCTCTACGCCTTTCTGGCCATTCTGTCGTTTATTCTGTTTGAGAGCCGCCGCGCCTTTGCAGAAAACCGGGTCGCGCGATTCTCTTTGAAAAGCTATGCAGCGGTCTCTTTTTTGATTTGCCTTCTGATCCTTTTGATTTCCATCCCGATCTTTATAACCATTCCACGCAGCAGCCTGGGACTTTTTGGCAATCAGAAACGGCGCGCGCTCCCCATGACGGGTTTCTCCAACAGTGTAAATCTTGGAGACATGGGCAAGATTATCAGGAATAGCGACATTGTGATGCGCGTGGCGGTGGACGTGAGCGTTGAAACGCTTCCACTGGAGACCAAATGGAAGGGAATCGTGCTGGATCGTTACAATGGGAAAAGCTGGAGCAATACCCTAACCGAGTATCAGAGGGTTGAGGCCGCTCCGCGTGGTTTCCTGGTGGGGCAAAACAGGCGCCAGGAAGAATTTCAGGTAAAGCAGACCATTTTCCTTGAATCCTTCTCCAATGTGATCTTCGGAGCACCCGAGATCATCATGATTTCGAGCAGCGTCAGTCCTCGTGACTTCATTTTAAAAGACGGGAATGGTTCTTTATCGACTTTTCGCAGAGGCGGCGAGCTGCTGAGGTACGTGGTTTTTTCGGACTTGATGAGCCGGAACGAAAAGCTGGCACTTTATACCGGTGGCTCGATTGCTGATTCCATACGCCAAGTCTACCTACAATTACCCGAGCTTCATCCGGCGGTTGCCAGACTGGCCCGTCAGATCAGTCGCGGCCAGCAGAGCCCGTTGGGAAGGGCGTTGATTATTGAGGATTTTCTGCGCCGCAATTACAGCTACTCACTGGAAAACGCTTCAGCATCTGCTGAAGATCCGCTTTATGACTTCCTGTTTGTCAGCAAGTCAGGACACTGCGAATATTTTGCAACCGCGCAAGCTGTGATCATGCGCTCCCTGGGCATTCCGGCGCGTGTTGTGAACGGTTTTAGAATGGGACAGTACAACGACTGGAGTGACTACTTCATTGTTCGTCAATCCGATGCTCACAGTTGGGCAGAAGGTTATTTTCCAGGAACGGGCTGGGTGGAGTTTGACCCCACTCCTTCGGCGCCGGATCGATCTTACGCTCTGCTGCTGGCCAGTGAGGTTCTCGACACTATTGACCTGTTTTGGACCGAGATTGTCACCTTTGACCGCCTCAAACAAATCGACTTCTTTCAAGGTCTGGCGTCCACTATGCGCCGTACGAGCGACATCGCATCCGTATGGATGCAAAGGCTGAAGGATATCGACGCCAACGATTGGCGCCGGAGCGCCCAGCATTACCTGGCTCAATACTGGGCCGAGGGTGCAGTGGCGAGTATATTGAGTACGCTTTTCCTGCTGGGATGGCGGTATCGCCGCATGCTGAGGATGAGCATTAAAAAGCGGGTGCTCGGCTTCGAAGGAACGCAACTAGCTCCCGAGTACTATCGGGAGGCGCTGGAAGTGTTAAAGAAGAAAGGCTTTTCCCGTCGGCCTTATGAGACTCCTTATGAGTTTGCGGTTCGCGTCAATATGTGGATTCCGGACCCCGCCTTGGTCCGTCTTACAGATCTGTACTACCAGAATCGATTCGGCAATGCGCCGCTCAGGGATAAGGAAGTTTCCGAAATTCACCATCTGCTGAAACGTCTTAAGCAGTGGCGTAGGGGGAACACGAATTAGTCCTTACTCCCTTTTGATCAATCGACTAAATTCATGATTGCTTTGTCGCGCGCAGCGGGACGTGACCGTTGTCCCACCTGCCGAAAAGCAGTGGCAAGAAAACAGCCATTTTTCCCTTTTTGCAGTGAGCGCTGCCGTCTGGTAGACCTTGGGAAGTGGCTGGGGGAGGAATATCGGGTGCCTCTGAAGGCGGGACCCGAGCCGGAATCCGACTCCGACGAGGACACGGAGGACTAGTGGGCATCCTGGTCCGGCTATTTGTTTCTGGAGGCGGGGTTGGTTTTCTTCCTCCTGCTCCGGGCACCTATGGGGCTCTGCAGGGAGTGCTGCTATTCATCGTCGTAAACAAGCTGGCGCCATCTTTGGCGTCGCTTTTACTCGGTGCGGCGATCCTCTTGTTGCTTTTGTCTGGAGTCTTTTTTTCGACCCGAATCACTCGCACTTACAATCACCGAGATCCCAGCAGCATTGTTGTTGACGAAATTACGGGCCAACTCGTCACCCTTTGGGGCCTGCCGTTCTCGCCAGCCGCTATCGTGTCAGGATTCCTGCTCTTTAGATTATTCGACATATGGAAGCCCTTTCCGGTGCGTCAAAGCGAGCGTCTGCCGGGCGGGTGGGGAATTTTCGTAGACGATTTAATCGCTGCTGTTTACGCGACCGCAGCAACACGACTCCTTCTCTGGCTGGCTTGAGGTGCCTGATGCGCGCTGAAATCATTGCCGTTGGCTCGGAACTGTTGACGCCATCACGAGTCGATACCAACTCGCTCTATGTAACGCAGCAACTGAACAGCATCGGCGTCGAGGTCTTCAGAAAATATGTGGTGGGCGACCGACTTGAAGAAATCTGTTCCAGTCTGGAGCTGGCGTTGCAAGCCTCCGATATCGTCATTCTGATGGGTGGGCTTGGACCCACCAGAGATGACCTCACACGAGATGCGGTTGCTGCGAGCCTTCGGTTGGAATTGCGGCTGGATCCGGTTTTACTTCAATCCTTGGAGAGCCGCTTTGCTCGGGCAGGGCTGAGGATGGCCGAGAACAACCGCCTCCAGGCGATGGTTCCCGAAGGTGCAGCCACGCTTGAGAATCCTTTCGGCACGGCTCCAGGAATCTTTCTTCAGCCGTCGGGGAAGCTCCTGTTTCTTTTACCGGGCCCACCTTCGGAACTGAGACCCATGATAATGCACCATGTCCTTCCCGCCATCTGCCGTTTGAAAACGCCTCGGCCGCGTTTCACCCGGCTCTTGAAGATCGGATCGGAATTTGAATCACGTGTAGATGAGAAGATCAGCCCAATTTATGCAGAGTACCCCGAGATTGAAGTGACGATACTTGCTTCGGCGGGCATCATTGAACTGTTCTTTCTGTGGAAAGGCGAGCCTGAAGCCGGGCAGGCGGTTTCTCAATTGGAAGAGTTAACGCGAAGGATCCGCGGGCAGCTGGGCCATTCGGTTTTTACCGACCAGGATGAGAGTCTGGAAATGGTGCTGGGCGAAATGTTACGCGGCCGCCGTCAGACGGTGGCGACTGCAGAATCGTGTACTGGAGGACTGATCGGGAAAATGTTGACAGAGGTGCCCGGCAGTTCTGATTATTATTTGGGTGGCGTCGTTTCCTACAGCAATGATTTAAAGCTGAGCTTTCTCTCCGTCGACCCTGATGCTCTTCGACAATACGGCGCTGTGAGTGAACCTGTCGCACGTCAGATGGCAGAGGGCATTCGCGAGCGTACCCGTGCCGATTTCGGAATCTCTCTTACCGGAATTGCCGGGCCTGGAGGAGCCACCACCGATAAACCGGTCGGGCTTGTTTTCATGGCAATCTCTTCCAAAAGCGGAACCGCTTGTCGCAGGGTGCAATTGAGAGGCGACCGGGAGACCATCCGCATCCGGGCGGCGCGGCTGTTGATTGATTGGCTGAGGAGAGTCCTTTTGGAGGAAGGTTCTTGAAAGAGAGGATTCGGAGCTTCGTTGCCGTTGCCTTGCCTGAGGAGCTTTTGCAGCGACTGGCGGAACTCAGTTCTCAGCTTCGCCGGCTGCGGCTGGATGGCAGCTTCCCGCGTCCTGAGTCCATCCACCTTACGCTTAAGTTTCTGGGTGAAGTCGAGCGGAAATCTCTTTCAAGAATCGAAGATGGCCTCCAACAATGTGTGAGCGACATATGCCCCTTCGAGCTGATCCCTGGCGCATTGGGTGCTTTCCCTGACCTGAAACATCCCCGAGTGGTCTGGATGGGTTTTCAGCCCAGTCCGTCGTTACAACATTTGCACGAAAGGGTGGAGAAGGCGCTGACCAGGGAAGGCTTTGCGGCTGAAAACAGGGAGTTCCGCCCGCATCTGACGCTGGCTCGTTTGAAATCTTCAAGGAACGTTGCGGGGTTTCAGAACTTCCTACGAGAGCACACGAGTGAGCGCCGGCAGGGGGTGGTGCCGGTTGCCGAGATCAAGCTTTACCAGAGCACGCTGAAACCCGAAGGGGCTCAATATCACGTATTGGCCTCATTTCCGCTTCGGGGGAAACCGGAAGGACCTCTTGCCAGCCAGTGACCGTTTCGATACAGTAACCTGGATCTGGAGCAGTTGAATCAACTATGGCAATCAGTCAAGAATTGCTCGACATTTTGGCTTGTCCCGCCTGCAAGTCGGAAGTACAACTGACCTCGGATGGAAAAGGATTGAAATGCAACTCTTGTTATCGCGTCTATCCGATCAGAGATGATATTCCGGTCATGCTCATTGACGAGGCCACAATCGAGCCCCCGCCTGAGAAAAAAGAGTAGGTGTGGCGCAGCAGTACGCAAGGGATAGCCGGGAACGTTGGATTGTTTTCATCCGACTGCGCTCTCTAGGGGATACCGTGCTGATGACCCCGGCATTGGAGGTCATCAAACGGGCGGAGAACTGGAAAATCGCCGTATTGGTTGAGGAGCCATGGGACCAGATCCTGCTTGAACATCCTTTTGTCGATCGGTTGCTCACCATTCCCAGGCGGCACAATCAGTGGTTGTTCCGGTGCCGTGCCGTGGCCTGGATCCGCGCTCTTGCTCCTAACACAGTCGTGGACCTTCACGGAGGTACAACCAGCGCCCTGATCACTTATTTTTCATCCGCGTCCAGGAGGGTGGGGTACGGTGATGGCCGCAACACACGTTTTTATAACGTCCACGTCCCTGATTCACGCACAGTATGGAATCGCAAACAAGTGCACACGGTTGAGCATCAGATGACCCCACTTAAGTTTTTGGGTTTCCCGGTTGAACCGTTTCCTCCACTGCGCATTTCAATTGACGACAAAGTAAAGGAAGCCGCTCGCCAACTGCTCTTGGCCCATGGCATTCAAAATGGCTTTGTGATGATCCATCCCGGCGCCGCATTCGATACTAAGAGGTGGGAAACACAGAAGTTTGTCTCGCTTGCCCGCCGGCTGAGCGGGCTCGGTTGGGATGTGGTCTTCGCATGCGGTCCTGGTGAAGAGCCGCTGCTTCGAGAAATCCACACCAGCGTTCCTGGGGTGGTGAAATTTCTGGGCGCGCTTCCGCTGCGGCTTTTTTGCGGCGTGGTTTCTCACTGCTTGCTGTATATCGGCAATGACACGGGCAGCACGCATATTGCATCGGCACTGGGCCGCAAGGTGGTTGCGATCTTTGGTTCCTCCAATTCTACAGCCTGGAGACCGTGGGAAGTCGAACATCGCTTGCTCCAGTCCGATTTGCCTTGTATTCCCTGTCCAGGTTATTACTGTTTGCACTTTCAGGAGCCCAAGTGCATCAGATCCATTGAAGTGGACACCGTCTTTCAAGCGGCGGTATCGCTTTTATGATTCAAATAAATCCATCACGTCTCGGGAACCTTTTAAAAGATTTCTCCGGAAAAAAAATTCTGGTGGTCGGCGACCTGATGCTTGACGAGTTCATCTGGGGGACTGTGGAGAGGATCTCCCCGGAGGCTCCTGTGCCGATTATTGAGGTAGTTCGAGAAAGCCTGCACCTCGGTGGTTGTGCCAATGTTGTCGCCAACCTCGCGGCGTTGGGAGCGGAGCCTCTCACTGTGGGTGTCATAGGGAACGATTCCGGCGGAGAACGGCTGGTTTCCGAAATGGTGCGTCAGAAAATCAGCGTGAGAGGATTGATTCGGGACGCCGAGCGCAGCACCAGCGTAAAAACACGCATCATTGCCCATCGACAGCAGGTGTGCCGTGCCGATCGGGAAACCAGGAAACCTCTTTCCAACGCCATTCAAGCCCAGCTGATGAAAACCAGCCTGCAGCTTTTGGGCGAATGCGATGGATTGATCCTTTCCGATTATTCCAAAGGGGTTCTCCACCCGGAACTGATTGGTCACTTGATTGATCGCTGTCGAGAGAGCGGCAAGTTCGTTTCAGTAGACCCGAAGACGATGGATTTTTCCGTCTATCGAAGCGCCTCCATTATTACTCCCAACAAGAAAGAAGCCGAGCAAGCCTCCGGCATCACCATTACGGATGATTCCACTCTTTTTGATGCAGGGACACAGCTTCTGCGCGCCACGCGTGCTGATTACCTCCTCATCACACGAGGAGAGGAAGGGATGACCTTATTTCAGGACGGGCGCCAATCTCACATCCCCACGGTTGCCAGAGAGGTTTTTGACGTCACGGGAGCGGGCGACACCGTCGTTGCGACTCTAACGCTAGCCGTCGTCGCAGGGGCTACAGTGGCGGAGGCGGCTTTTCTTGCCAATCATGCCGCAGGTGTCGTGGTGGGAAAAGTAGGCACGGCCTGCGCCACACGTGAGGAGATTGGCAAGAGCGTCAATTCATAGCCGAGACGGGAGCTCGTGCGGCCCGCAACGCTGAGATGAAGGTTATAGTGTGAAGCGGGCTCCAGCTTGGGCAAGGCAAAGGCGCGCCAGGCGCAGGGCCCCCAGCCGTCCCGGAAAGCGCCTTTCGGCATCCCGGAAGCTCTTGTGATGCACACACCTCCTGCCGTTTTGAACCTTTTCCCCCATCAGCGAGTGGAGCATTTCATGGAACAGGACGTATTCAATGACGATCGGAGGCACTCCAGGGCGGTCCAGAAGGCGATTGATTACGATGGCCCCCTGTGCATCATCGTAGTGCCCCAACACAGTTCTGCTTCCCCGCCTGCTCCAGGAGAGGCAGGAAACCTGGACAGAAGATCCAAAATGCTTCCGGTTTACTTCATCAAAGATCTTTGCCAGATCGTAGGTATGCCCGCGCGATCCGGTTAAGAACTTCCGGGCGCGTTGGCGTCGCAATTCCCAAAGTTGTTGCTGCACGTCCGGTTGGCGTATGTAGGTGGAATAAAGCTGCAGCAACTCCGAAGGCGCTTTGCGGCAAAACAGTCGGTAGACGAGTATGCCGAGCACAGCTTCCAGCACTTCCAGCGGCGCGCTAGTCAGCACATCACTGATGCGAAGATGGACCACCCCCTCGCGGACTCTGAGTGTGTGGCTGAGGCCACGGTAGGGATAAAACTGCAGTCGGAGCGGAGGAGGCGTCCCCTTGCGGAATGCAGAGTAGTTTAGGGAAAAAGATTTCTTCAGATGAAAGACGCGATCCGTCATGAGCGGACATTCTCGCGCACAAAGCGGATGATTTCTTCCGTGCTGGCTCCCGGTTGGAATATACGAGCCACACCTATTTCCTTCAATCGTGGAATGTCTTCATCAGGGATGATTCCTCCCCCGAAAACCAGAACGTCGTCAAGCTCGCTCTTTCCCAGCAGTTCGACTACTTTTTGGAACAGGTGCATGTGGGCTCCGGAGAGTATGGAGAGGCCCAGCGCATCCACGTCCTCCTGAAGAGCGGCATGGACAATTTGTTCGGGAGTCTGTCTAAGACCGGTGTAAATCACTTCCATGCCCGCATCCCGCAAGGCGCGGGCGACCACCTGCGCGCCACGATCATGTCCGTCGAGGCCCGGTTTGGCTATCAAGACTCTAATTTTTTTCCCCGAAGACTCTGCCTGTGGTGATTCAGCGTTTTTCAAAAGCTCGGCTCCTGGTAGGTTCCAAATTCGTCCTTTAGCGTGTTACAAATCTCCCCAAGAGTAGCATATTCTCGCACGGCTTCGATAATAGGCACCATTAAATTGTCTCGGCCGCGCGCTGCGTTTTTCAAAGCCTGGAGCCGGGTTTGGACGGCGCGAGAGCTGCGGTGTGATTTGAGTTTTCTCAGCCGCTGGCACTGCTGCTCCCGGACCTCCGGACCGATTTCGAGTATTTCCAGAGGCGGTTCATGATCTACTTGAAAATCATTGACACCCACAATGATTTTTTCACACCGCTCTACCGCCTGTTGATACTGGTAGGACGCCTCGCGGATCTCTCGTTGCGGAAATCCTTTCTCAATGGCCGCCACCATGCCACCGAGCTGATCTATTTTCTTGATATATCCCTCCGCCTCACTTTCCATTTCCCCGGTGAGAGTCTCCACCAGGTAAGAGCCTCCTAGAGGATCGACACTGTTGATCACTCCGCTTTCAGCTGCAATGATCTGCTGAGTCCTCAAGGCCAGTTGCGCAGCCTGTTCGGTGGGAAGAGCAAGCGCCTCATCGAGAGAATTGGTGTGTAGCGAATTGGTGCCGCCCAGCACCGCCGCCAGCGCTTGAAGGGTGGTGCGCACTACGTTGTTCATCGGCTGCTGCGCAGTCAAGGAACAACCCGCGGTCTGGGTGTGAAATCGGCACATCCAGGACCGCTCCTTTTGAGCCTTGAAACGGCGGCGCATCACGCCCGCCCACAAGCGCCGCGCGGCGCGAAACTTGGCGATTTCCTCGAAAAAATCATTATGAGAGTTAAAGAAAAAGGAGAGGCGCGATCCAAATTCATCTACATCCATTCCTGCCCTCAGGCAGTGCTCAACATATTCAATTCCATCTCTTAACGTAAATGCCAATTCCTGGACTGCTGTCGACCCCGCTTCGCGGATATGGTAGCCACTGATGGATATACTGTTGTAAGAGGGAAGATAACGCGCGCAAAACTGTATGGAGTCCGCGACCAGCCGCATGGAGGGTTCAGGAGGATAGATCCATTCTTTTTGTGCGATGTACTCTTTGAGGATATCGTTTTGGACGGTGCCTCTTATCTCGGCCAGCTCCACCCCTTGCTTTTCGGCCACCCCAATGTACATGGCGAGCAACACTGCGGCGGGGGCATTGATGGTCATCGACGTGGTCACCCGGCCAAGATTGATTCCATTAAAAAGAACCTCCATATCTTCCAGTGAGTCGACGGCGACGCCGCACTTTCCCACTTCTCCTTCAGCGAGAGGATCATCGGAATCCATGCCCATCAGCGTGGGGAGGTCAAAGGCAACCGAAAGGCCGGTCTGACCGTGCTCCAGAAGGAATTTGAAACGCCGGTTGGTCTCTTCCGGCGTGCCGAAGCCGGAGAACTGGCGCATGGTCCACAGTCTTCCCCGGTACATGTTGGAATAAATCCCACGTGTGAAGGGGAACTTACCGGGCAATCCGAGCTGAGTTTCGTAGTCCCAATCCCTCAAATCGGCAGGTGTATACAACGGCCGGATCTCGCGTCCGGAGATGGTGCTGAACTTACTATCGGGTGGATAGTAGCGGATTTTCCGCGTGGTTGGGCTCATGGGCGTTGAATTCTCGGTACAGGAATCTTGTCTGCCGAAACACGGTCCACTGGCTTCAGCGTCGGGGGCGCCCCGCTCAAGAACTCAAGAAAAATATAATCCCCTCAGGAACGAAAAGGGTCACGGGACGGATTGTTCAAGCTCGATGGCCTTTTGAAAGAAGCGCAGGGCTTCCTCGCTATTCCCCTGCCTGGAGCAAATATAGGCCTTTTCACGATAAAGGGAAGCCTTATGTCTGTTCACTGCAATTGATTTCAGCGCCTCATCGATGACTTCATGGGCCAAAACATATTGGCCTTGATGTATCAAAGAATCCACGACAATCTTCGTCGAGTCCACCAGCAGGTTTAAGCGTTCCGTGGGAAACTCCAGGGCAAAAATCTTTTTGTAGCTGGGAAGGACTTTTTCGTACTCCTGATTACGGATGTGCAGCAGGACGATTTCGTGTTGTGCTTCTGCGATGCCCCGGATTTGTTCCCAACTTGGCGCCTTTTTGGACTGGCCTGCCAGGAAGAGAGGAAAGCCGATCCATAGAGCGGAGATGAAGGCAATCCTCAGTTTATTTCGATGAAAAAGGATTTTTATGCCACTCATGCTTATGATCGGTAAACGGATTCGCGAACTGAGAATGGGAGAGCTCAGCCTGATTACGCTCCTTTAAGAAAGTGTTGAATTTGTTTTCAATGTTGCGCTCATCTAGAATGCTGAACGTTCCCCAAAAGAGTCCTGCTGCAGCCGTAATGGGAGCCGCCCAGCGCATCCATTTGAAAGCTCTCCGGTTAATGGCGAACCTGGCGCCGGGTTTTGCCGCGGTCGCTTGAGCGATCCGATGCCAGAGCTGAGCGCTGGGCTCCAGTTCGCGCAGCTGCTCGATCAGTTCACAGGAGACAGCCAACGATTGATACTCTTCGCTGCAGGCGGAGCAATCTTCCAAATGTTTCTGCAACTGTACCTTTTCGTCGCGGGAAAGTTCACCATCCAGAAAGGCTGTCAGGTTATCAGAATAAACTCGACATGCCATAGTTCTCACCCAGATATTTCTTAATCTTGTTGCGTACCTCAACTCGGGCGCGGTGAATGTCTGATTTTACAGAAGCCAGGGAACGGCCCACAATATCGGCAATTTCCTGATAGCTCATTTTGTGAATCGCTGACAATACGAACACCTGCTTATATTTTTCGGGAAGCTCGTCGATAACCTCCTGAATCACTTTGTGCAGTTCTTTAGAAAGTATCCTTTCCTCCGGTCCTTTGGTAGGGCTGGGGATCTTCTGAGCTTCCGGCACCTCATCGCCAACTGTCTGGTCGATGGACTCGAGCCGCGGAGTCCTGCTGCGATACTTCTGGTAAATGTTGTTCTGAGCGATGCGGAACAGCCAGCTTTGAAACTTACGATTGTCGTTCAAAGAGTGCACGTTTCGAAAAGCCAGAACAAAAGTATCCTGCGTCAGATCTTCAGCTTCCTCCCGCGAACCGGTCATCCGATAAACGTAATTGAGAATCTTTTTGGCATAGAGCCCATACAATTCCTGAAATGCACCCACATCACCTTGCTTAACCCGGGTCAGCAGCTCATCGAGCCTTTCCCCGGGAACCGGGGCTTCTGGTGGATTGCGTCTCGGCTCTGGCCTTTTGACTCCCCGTTCTTTCAATTAGTGTTGATTTAAAGCGAAATTAAAAGTTGCAAGCTTTCCCGGAAGCTCACTCAAAAGTGAGCCGCCCTACCGGACGACGACGTTGTACTGTTTCATGAGGTCCGCGGAAGCCTTGGATAACACTTGCTGTTGTTTTTCAGCCAGCAGCTGTTGAGACACATTTTTCTTGACTTCATCAAACTCGAGGTATCCTTCGGGTGTTTTTTCCGATACGCGGATGATGTGCCAGCCGAACTGGGTTTGGACCGGCTTGCTCACCTGACCTGGCTCAAGGGCGAAGGCGGCATTGTCAAACTCTGGTACCAGACGTCCCTTGGGAATCCACCCCAGTTCTCCCCCTTTTTCACTGTTGTTCCCATCTTTAGAGTGGACTTTAGCCAGTTCCACAAAATCTTTTCCCTCGCCCAAAGATTTCTCGATCTGCTTCGCTTCTTCCTCTGTTTCCACAAGAATATGGCTCGCATTGATCATAGGAGGCTTCTTGAACTGTTCTCGGTTGGTCTCGTAAAAGGCCCGAGTGTCGGTCTCACTGACCGCCACATCTTCCACAAGCCGTTTTCGATATTCCTCGGCGACGATTTGCTTCTTGAGGAATTCCATCCTTTTTTGAAGTGCAGGGTCTTGCTCCAGACCTTTGGCTTGCGCTTCCGCATGGAAGACCATCAGCTCCATCCAGGAGCGAATGAGCTGGGATTTTTTCGCCGGGTCGTTCATCTGTGATTGCACGTTTTCCGGGAGCAGCTTGATAAGCTGTTCAAATTCTTGCTGTGTCAACTGATATCCGGTCATGTCCGCCAAAACGGCTGAAGTGCTTGCAGATGGTGGAGGCGCCGCATCCTGCGCCACACCGATGCCAATGAAAAATGAAATGACTACGAATATTTGTGCCTTCATTAAGACCTCCTAGAAAAGCATAACACGATGAGAAGGAATGATCACCCACAGCAGAATCTGGAACCTGTGATGGGGTGACGACGTTATTAAAAACACAGGGATAGGTCAATCGCGGGCAAGAAAAAAAAGAAAGGACGGGTATTGGCTTATGTTCCGCACTTTTGGTCTGATCGTCACCCTAATGGTTGGCAGTGCCGTCGCCCATCCGAGCCAGGACATACGTCTGTTTATTTCAGACGGCGGCTATTTAGGTGTGCAGATCCGGGAAGTTGAAGCAGCAGATGTTCAACACCTAAGACTTCCCAAGGAACAAGGCGTTTACATCGAACATGTTGAAGCCGGGAGTCCCGCTGAAAAAGCCGGCTTGCGAGCCTTTGATGTCATTCTTCAACTCGAAGGGATGCCGGTCCTGGGCGTGCGCCAATTTCAGCGTCTGGTTTCGGAAATTCCTCCGGGAAGAAGCGTCAAACTGGAAATTCACCGGGAGGGACGCTCCGTTGAGGTACACGTGGAGTTGCGGGGCCGGCCCCGTGGCACGGTGCAGATTCCGCTGCCGAAGGCTTTGCCGCCTCAAGTGTTGGGACCGGAAGCCCGCCGTTTTATCTTTTTCTCGGATCGTCCTCGTTTGGGGATTAGCGGTGTGGACCTGACCGGTCAAATGGCCGACTTTCTAGGTGTCTCTCAAAAGCAAGGGGTCCTGGTGATGGAGGTCATGCCGGGAACTCCTGCGGAGCGCAGCGGGCTGAAAGCGGGGGACGTTATTATCTCTGTAGACGGCAAGCCGGTGGAAAGCCTTGCGCGACTTTCCGAGCTGCTGAAGGGCTCAAAACACGAGCTGGAAATCATCCGGCAGCGACAGGCTGAAAAGAAAACTGTGACTCTTGAGCCTGAGGAGGGGGGCGGAAGGGTGCGATTGTAATCGGTCGGCCAGAGCGATGCGGTGTGTAAATTCGGCGAATAGAGGTTGCATCGGGACTTCGTGGGGAGGGCGACCTCAAACAAAACGGAGGCGAATGCAAACCTTGACCGCGGGAGCTTTTGAAAAGAGCGGATTGCCAGCCGTTTTTAGTTTTCCAAGGATCTGTGGAAAATCTTGTGAAAAACCGCCCGTAGCGCGCCGCTAATTCCTCGAAAAATCGAGATTTTCTCCATTTTGCACCATGTTTGTGCAGTCCTTTAACTGCTTGAAATCACAGCGTTTCAGAGCTTGTTTAGCCTGGACTGCCCTCTTGATCAAGACTCGTGGATCGTGTCCTTCAAAAATTTTCCCAGCGACTTCCACCCGGTAACGCATGATGCGAAAATTCCTCCTTAAATGCAAAGTGTTTTCTCGTGTCCCCGTCTCTGAAATACGTTGAATCTTGCCGGGACTTGCGGGCGATCTCGGCGTCGCTCATCCTCGCCGATGTACACCGACATCGCCTCCTCCTCTCTTCTTGACGTCGCTTCAGTCCTCAGCCCTCAGTGGCCGCTTGCTTCACGCGCGCGGCTCCGATGTCAGACCGCGCTGAGCTTGCCTGGCGCGGGCATTTCTTCTGCAGGTGTCAATAGTACCGGCGCATCACACCCACGACCACTCCCTGAATCCTCACCTGTTCCTCTTTAAGGAAGATTGGCTGAAGATCCGGGTTGGCGGGCTGGAGGCGAATCTGACCCGTTTCACGATAAAACTTTTTGAGCGTGACGCTTTCTCCATCCACCAACGCTATCACCAACTCGCCGTTGCGCACCTCTGGCCGTTCCTCAACGATGACGTAGTCTCCGTCCTGGATATGCTCATCAATCATTGAGCTTCCCCTGACTTTTAAAACGTAGTTCTTATGTTTTCCGATCATGGAAGAAGGGACGGTAATCTCCTCCGGATCAGCGATGACTTCAATGGGTTCTCCGGCCGCCACGTAACCCAACAAGGGGAGCGTCCCAGCGGATGCGTGTTCGGGATCGAGCACTTGCAGGGACCTGGCATGATTGAGACGGCGCCGCAAGAAACCTCTTTCTTCCAATGCCACCAGATGCTTATGGACGCCGTTTAAGGACGCCAGATGGAAAGACCTGGCGATTTCATCCAGCGTGGGGGAATACCCATGTTCTGCAACAAAAGCACGGATGAAGTCCAGAATTTCTTTTTGCCGTCGCGTGAGTGACATCAATTTTTCTCCTCTCAAGACCATTATGGTGAAAAAAAGGTGATAGTCAAGGTAAAAGTGAATAAAAGGTGTATATAGGAAAACTTCGGGCGCAATCCATCGGGGGGCCGTGTTAGATTAGGGTTATGTCGGAACATCAAGAAATTGAACACTTGCTCAAGGAAGAGGAACAGAAAACCCGCCGTGTTCGTTTTCTTGTCGATCTGACGGTCAATCTCCTGTATCAAGACTCGACCTTGACCCTTGCCGAGGCGCGGCGGATTGTGAGAAACGCCGAACGGCAGATTCTGGCGCTGTTTCCGGACAAGCAGGAGACTTTTAATCTGATCCTCCTTCCTCGCTTTGAACGCATCTTGAAAGAGCGATTCGGGGCGGGCGTCCAGACAGTTCACTAGCCTTCTTATGAGGGCAGTCATCCAGCGTGTTTCTGAAGCAAAGGTCATTGTCGGCGGCAGCGAGGCTGCCAAAATTTCCCAGGGATTGCTGGTGCTGCTCGCCGTAGAAGCTTCCGACCAGGAGAGCGACTTGAAGTTTTTGAGAGACAAGATTCTGCAGTTGCGCATTTTTGAGGATGAGAACGGAAAGATGAATCTTTCCGTTCAGCAGGTGGGTGGAGAAATTCTGGTGGTTTCGCAATTTACGCTTTATGGAGATTGTCGCAAGGGCAATCGCCCCAGTTTCTCCCGGGCGGCGCCCGTGGAGCGAGCACGTCTGCTCTATGAACAATTTGCTCGTGAACTGGCCGGCGGCGGGGTTCGCGTCGCCATGGGAGTTTTCCAGGCCATGATGAAAGTAGTCCTGGTCAACGATGGACCGGTGACGCTTATTTTGGACTCTCGTAAAGAAGTATTTTGATCGGACGTGCTGTTCTCACTGTAATGTTCGGGGCAAGTTCGAGGAGCGAGGAGGATCCCGGTACAAGAGCACCTGAACGTTTGCTTTTCTCCGTTCCGCCGCCACCCACTTGTCGAGTTCGACGTTCACTTGCTGCACGGTGAGGATCTGGCGGATCTGTTCTTCCACCAGGTCCAGGGGGGGGACCGGTTGCCTGGTTTGCTGCAATTGCGGCAGTAAAGTTTCTCGATAATAGGCCTCGATCTGGTCAGGCAGCACGATGACGAAGGGGTCAAAGCGCACGCGAATAAACTCCATTACGGTGAGTTGCCGCTTGAAAAGCTCGTAGAGGTCCTCCCGTGTCATTTGCATCTGCCGCAGCCGGTCCTGCAAATCCCCCTCAGTTCCATAGCGTTTCTTGAACTCCTGGATTTGTCTTTCCACTTCGGTGGGTTCCACCACGATACCGGGGGTCTGTTCCGCCTCGCGCGCAATGAGTTTCTGGTGAATCAGCTCGTCGAGTCTTTGAAGGTAAAACCTTCTGGCTTCCGCGGGATCACTGGGAACGGCGAGGCCTCGATACCGAACCAGAATTTGCACATCCGAAAACGTGAGAACTTCTTCTTCAATGACGGCAGCGATCTGATCCACTACTTCGGCGCGCACGTCTTCGCTTCTCCACGCTGCCACGAGGGCAACGGCGTAAAGCAACAACCATAATTTGCGCTGCCGTCTCAAAATGGATTTCCGAGGGTTAAATGAAAGTTCCAATTTTGAAATCCGGGGATAATGTCGGCTTTTCCAGTTTCGGGATCGATTTCCCGTGGGGGCCTCGGGTTATAGCCAATATCAAAACGTATGGGCCCCACGGGAGTACTCACTCGAACACCGAAGCCTACCGTGTTACTGAACCCTGCCGAGGAAAGGTCTGTCACGCTTCGGAATACATTGCCCACTTCGTAAAAAACCGCTCCGCTAATCTGTGCCCGCGCGGGATAGCGAAGCTCCAGGTTGGCGATAAGCAGCCCATTACCTCCCAGGGGGACCGGCCGGCCCCCGGGTTTAGGGCGTCCGTTCTCCGGAATCGGCTTGCCTTCTTCATCAACGGTGGGTTCCCCGTGACGGTTCACCAGGACGATTTTCCCTTTGCGGCTTCTGAGAAGCGGCCCCGCCAAGTCTTGGGGCAAACCTCGCAAAGTAGTGGAACCGCCGGCAAAAAAGCGCTCGCTGATCGGTACTGGATTTCGAGCGCTTTCCGATCCCGCGCTTTCGCCAAAAGGGTCAATGAATCCCAGGCGCAGCGCAGTCACCCAGAGCAGCTCCGGGAGCAGCCTTTGATAATACTGACCTTGTGCGAGAAAACGGAAAAATTGCTTGTCGGAGCCGATGACGTGGGCCGCCAGAGTTGCATCTCCGGTCAAGAAAAAGCCTTCAGTGGGGTTAGTGGGGTCGTCACGCGACTCGTTCAAGTAGGAGATGGAGGCTTTAGAAAGGCGCAGGCGCTCCTCCTCGCGAAAAAATTGAAGCGGCTCGACGAGAGCCGGGGGTACGTCCAGTTGCACGCTTTCATAGTTATATCGGAAAAAGAGCGATTCTCTTTGGCTGAGTTTCCGCTCTGACTGACCGGATGCAATCAGACGGAAAGCGTCAAATGGTTTTCCTCGTATACCTTCCAATCCGGATCTTCGGACTCTCTTTTTTTCGTTATCCGCCACCAGAGAAATGACCGTGGGCAGCTGCCACTCAAAGGGTCGGGGAACGGTATAGGAAATGTTTCCCCGCTGACGTTGCTTGCTGGCGCGCAACCCAAGTGAAATCGCCCGCGCCATCCCTAAGAAATTGCTATTGGTAATGCCGAACGTACCCCGTCCTCCTTCAAAAGAACTGTAGCCAATGCCGTAGAGAAGAGTGTACTTGCTCGCCTCTTCAACGTTAACAATCACCAGACGTTCTCCAGGGGTACGATGGGAAGGTGCATCGCGAACGTGGACGCGGTTGAAAACCAGGAGATTGTACAGATTGCTTTCCGATCTCAGCATGTCGTCTAGCGACAGCGCAACTCCTGGGCGGACCCTGATTTCACGGCGGATCACGCTTTCACGGGTGGAGTGATTGCCGGTGACGATCACCGTCTCCACGAAAAACTGTTCTCCTTCCTGGACGGTGTAGAGCAGATCAGTCCGCCCGGGGCGCGGGTAGCGCACCTCCGAATCAAAACTCACCTCGCGATACCCGCGGTTTTCATACGCGGCGATAATGTTGGCGCGGTCCTGGGCCACCAGCAAAGGAGAGAAGAGGGCACCCGGGCGGGACTGGATCTCTTTTTGGAGAATTTCCGTATCCAGGTTTTCGTTGCCGCGAATTTCGAGGTTTTCCACTTTGTATTGAGGACCTTCGTCTATTTTGTAGGCCACCACCAACCCGCCCGCATTTTCCTGAGGGCGTAGCTCATAGTCGACTTTGACGTCCATAAAGCCCCGTTGTTGGTAAAAGGAGCGGAGCCGGTCCCGGTCTGCTTCTGCTCTCTCGGTGGTGAATTTCCCCCGCGAAAAGAAACCCGATTCCTCGACAGACGGCATGGAGGCGAGCACTGTCTCGTCGATGGAGCGGTTTCCTTCGAACACCACCTGCTTCAAGCGGTATCTGGAGCCCGCCTCGGCGTTCAGGAAGACGCGGGATTGTCCATCTGCATCCCTGGCAACTTCGGGGCGGACCTGGGCCATGAAATAGCCTTGCTCCTGCAGCTCTTGGCGCACGCTCTCCGCCATGCCGGCAGCCGTCTCCTCCATCAAGAGGGGGTTGATGATCTCGTCCTCTTCCGGCAGGATTTTCTCCAGCATTCTTCGCTGATCCGCCACGCCTTTCAATTGAAGATCAGTACGTTCATGGGGCACGATGCGTAAAGTGAGATACACCAGATTGGTGGCTGGGTCATAGCGCTCCGCATCTTTGATGTAGATCTCGGGCCGCCAGTAGCCCTGCAGAATGAGCTCACGGCGAATGCGGACGATGTCGTCATCCAGTTGCACCCTTGAATAAGGACCTTGAGGCCGCGTCTTCATCATCGAGTCAACCGAGACGGTGTTCAAGTCTCCTTCCACATCCAGAAGCAGGTCTGCAACCATAGCCTGCGGTCCAGCTTCTATTTCAAACTGCGGCGTCAGATCAGCCGTTTCCCTGTCCACCTCGAATTCGGGCAAAATTCGCGCGCGGTAGTAACCGTGGTTTTGATAAAGTTCCTGAAGTTGAGCCATGCTTTCTTCCATGCGAACTTCAGAATAAGGCTCGCCTTCACGAAGGCTGAGATTTCTGCGAATCTCTTCCGGGCTGACTTCCGGATCGCCTGAAAATCTCACTCGTTTGATCAAGTGGACACGGATCAGATGGAAAATGACCTCCACCTCTCCGGGTCCGCTTTCGTTGGTTTCAACCTGGACATCGAAAAAAATTCGCGTCGAGTAGAGGCGCAGAATGGAGTCGCGCACCTGACTGGAGCGGTAGGGCTGGCCTTGTTGCACGGTGATCAGCTTGCGAAGATCTTCTTCTGAGATTTGACCCAGGGGTCCGTCAGGTTGGATTCGGACGCTGGTGACGGTCTTACCTTCCAAGGAGGGAGCGCGGCTTTCGGCGGCGAGTCTCTGCAGAAAAATACAGCAGAACATCAAAAGCAGGAAGAAAACACCGCCTTGGTCCGTCTTCAGTCGCATGAAGGTTAGAATCTTTTCTTGAGTTTGAAGTCGATGGCAATTGAACCATCGGCTTCGCGAGTTCCGACGGCTGTCAGCCAGGATGTAAGTGTGTACTCCAGGGCCACGATCTGGGCTTGCTGCTCGTTTCCAAGGACCGTGCTGTAGGTTACGGCAAAGTCTTTGGTGAGCTGCTTGCCCAGCGTGATGCGGGCGGCCGGGTTGGGATCGTCGCCATACATAAAGGGATCGATGGAGAACTTGTCAAACCCAAAGAGACGGCTGGTCCGTGACTCGAGCTGCTCGCCGACACTTTTGCTTAGCAAAGCACTGGCTCCGTAAAAGGCAAGGCTGCCAAGCTCGGGCTGCGCGGTGTCGCGGAGCCCGAAAATCTCTTCCTGTGTCTGGCCAATGGCCAGCAAGGTCACGATGCTGGCGGTAGACATAGGAGGATCTGAGCGAAACGAAGTGTTGAGATGTTCAAAAGGGCCGCGCACCAGGACAGATACCGTGAACTCGCGAACTTCCGTTTCCGCTTCAAAGTTCAGCACCGCCGTGGTCCTGCGGGGGTTGTTGAAAGATACATCTCCATGGGTGATCTCGTACTCGTTATTTTCGAGAAACAGCGTACCCTCTTCGATGATGAGCCGCCCAAGGATCACCGGATTCTGAAGCGTGCCCCGCAAGGTAAAATCGCCGCTGGCCAGGATTTCGGCCAGATTGTTGGAAACGCGGATGCTCCGGTACGCTTCCACATCAATGTTCAAAACCACAGCCTCACCACGGACTCCGGGAGAGGCAGGAATAGCCGCGCCGCTCTGCATCAGGATCAGCTCGGGAACCGTGAGCTCCTCGGTATAGTCTGCGGCGCGCACGTAGACGACTCCGCTGATGAGCTGTGATCGGCCGCTGTTAATTAGGTCCAGGTCGGCGTCAATGAGGGACACCACCTGGGCGGGGTATTCCACCCTCAGCCCCGAGCCGATGACGTTTATGCGCCATCTTCTGGGCCGAAACCCTTCCAGAAATACGCCGCCATCTGCGCTGATCTGGCCGTGAACCGTACGTGCGGTGAAGCGATCGATCGACACCTGGTTGGCTGTAAATTTAAAACTGCCTTCCACCTCGGCCAGGGTAGTCGGCACGCGGGGGTGAGAGAGAAAGCCCTGCTTCAATTCTGCCGAACCTACAATGCGGGGACGCTCGAGTGCGCCAAAAACGGTGGTCTGCAGCTGAATGGCTCCCGCGGCACTGCCGGGGCGAATGAAGCTATTCAGCACCACCAGATTGACAAGCCCTTCAATCTTTAAGTTGACGTTGCGAGGAGCGGCAAACCTGATGTTGCCGCTCACGTGGAGTTCGGTATCGCGGCCCGCCAGGGTCACCGGACTGACGTTCATCACGCCATCCCGGTACACCAGCTCCACCGCCTCTCGGTTTCTTATCTCGTAACCCGATAAGGAAAGCTGTAATCGAGAAAGGCGTCCGCGGCCGGTGAACTTCGCCGGCTCGGCAAGCGGACCCGTAACGTTAACCGTGCCCAGCAAGCTTCCGTCTACGTCAGGCGCCTGTCTAATGGGGAAAAGGCTCAGGAAAGGAGCAATCGGCGTGTTGTTTAGCTCTAAAGCTGCTATCAGCGGATAGGGCTTGAGCAAGCCGATGCTTCCTTCGCTGAGGAACTGATTTCCTTGAAAAGTGTTACGGAGCTGAAAGACTGCTCGTTGGTTTTTGCCCTCAGCATGGAGTGTAATTTCTCCAAGCACATACTGGCGTACTCTTACTTCGCGGGAGAAAAGCTCCAAAATGAAGGCAGGATCTTGGAGGTGGCCGCTTCCCTGCAGCGAGACATTAACACGACCTCGTAAGGGTGCCCGCACCTGGAGATTATGGATCTGCTCCAGGGGAATGTTCTCTCCGTTGAGATCCACTGAATACGTTTTCAGCTTGAGATCGATGGAAGCGTCGCCAGTGACCGCACCTCCTTCCATTGCCAGGCGCATATCATCAAATACAACCCTGCTGCCTTGGAAGGAGATGTTGCTGGTGAGACGGCTTATCTTTTCTTCGTATGCAACTCCCTCAGTCAACGCCAATCTCCCGGCGCCCCGATACTGATACGGTGCGATCTCTTCCATCTGAAGGTTACCCGAGAGCCAGCCACGGACGGGAAATCGTCGGTTTAGCCATATCAAAGCATGCTCCAGAGGCAGTCGGTTGACTGAAAGATCCAGCGAAGCAGGAACCCCGTTCTTCCCCAGGGGTATCCGCCCTGAACCCGACAAGGAATATCCGGGTCCCTGCAAGAAGGCGTCTCTCAACTGAATAAAGCTCGGGTTGAGATTCAGTCTGGATTGAAAATCTCCCAGCAGGCGATCGCGCAGAACAATTTGTCTTGCCTGCAAAGCACCGCTAAACTGAAAATCTCCTCTCCTGCCGCTCAGTTTTCCGCTTAATTCTGTCGGCCCTTCAATTTCTGTAGGATATTGGCGAGCCACGTCCTTGAAAAAACCGAAGGATTGCGCCAGTTGGACCAATTCATTGCCTCGTTCCGAGTTCACCGCAACATCTAATTCATAACTGCCGGTGAAGTGAACGGTTCCGCTGTACTGGAGCGTGCTCTGGAAAGTCTGGGCTAACCCTTGGAAAAAATGAACCAGTCCCGGTTCAAAGGAAAGCGAAGCACGGCCGCTGAAAGGAACGGTGCGGTACGGTGACTCGGGGGGTAGAAAATCGCCCTGGTAAGTCGTCTGGCCACTGCCGCGGATCTGCGAGAAATAAAGGCCAGGCCAAGAGACGGTCCCCTGGAACGCTGCCCGGCCATAGGCCTGAACCTCACCCCGGCCCAGGTCCAGCAGTAGAGGCCGGAGATCCACCCTCTCAGTAGAGAGGTCAAATTGCGAAAGGGTTTCCCGAGTCCACCCCAATCTCCCCGAGGCTTCGCCCTTCCCATCGTAAAAATTGAATCGAGCTGAAAGAACACGCACGTGTTCCCGTGTCGCCAGAATTTGGCTGTCCAGGCTCCGCACCGCCAAGCCTTGCACACGTAGAAAGGCCGCGCTGGCCCGCCCTTCAAAGGCCACATCACGGCCGCTTCCGGAAAAAATACCGCTAAAGTGGGTGGTCCCCGAATCAAAGTATGCGGAAAGGTCGGGCTTGCGGACTTTGGCCACTTCAACGCTCACATCGGTTTCAAAGCGAAAGCGGAAATCTCTCAGGCTGCTGATGGTTCCCACCGCACGTGCGTCAATTTCTTCGGAGTCCAGAACGATAGACTGAAAACGAAACTGATCGGCAAGGTAATCAAACTGAAGCTGAACTTTTGTGTCTTGCAGACCAAAACCATCTATATTGAGGTTTAATCCTGCGAAAGCAGCTTCACCTTCGTACTTTTGTTCCTTAGAAACGAATTTCATGCTCACTTCCAGAGAGCCTCGCGGTGCATCCACGTAAAAAGGCCGGTCCTCGTAGACAACCGCACCCTTTCTGATGGTCACCTCGTCAATTGCCAGATTGATAAAGAAGTCACCTCTGCCGGGGCGACCGCGACGTACGAACATATTGGTCAGATTCAGGCTACGGTTGGGGTCTTCCAGGATGTGGAGTCGAGGCTGCTCCAGGGACACCCGGTGGAGGTCGGCCGAGGGTGAAAGGTAATCCAGAAGCGTAAAATCGGCGAAAGCGCGCGCCACGTCAATGGCCGGTTCTTCGGTAGGAAAAGAACGGTTAAAGATTTTTAGACCATAAAGCTGGACACGGGTATCCCACAAATCGAGATCTGCTTTCTCGAGCTTTACCGTGACAGCGAATCGGTTTTCCAGCTGGGCAATGATTTGGTCCCTTATCCAACGGTCGAAGGTGGGGGTCTGAATGTAAAAGAGTGCGGCAATGACAGCTAGGAGAACGAGGGCAAGAACTGTGAGGAGAACCGTTCTGAGAACCCGAGCCATAAGAGTCTACGTTGTCAACAGGTTCATGTTAGCAGAAAACCAAAGGATGCAAGGTTGACAAGCACCCAGCAACTCTCTAAGATTCGATTCAACTACGTCGGAGTACGAATTGCTGATCTGTGAGCACTAGAGAATACGAGGAGTTCGAATTAACTTTTACGAGTACTCTGCACTACCTCGACCTCGTTCAGGAAATTTCAGAAAAAATCACGCGGATCATGGGATTCTCTGAGGATGAGCGTTACTGGATCGGCTTGTCTCTCCGCGAATCGGTCACCAATGCGATCCTTCACGGAAATAAGGGAGACGAGTCTAAGAAAGTGGCGGTGCGGTTCTCCTTGCAGCCTGACCGGCTAGTGATACGTGTGAGCGATGAAGGCGAAGGCTTTGATGAATCGAAGGTGCCGGACCCCCTGGCGCCCGAAAATCTGCTGAAGCCGAGCGGGCGCGGTATTTTTTATATGCGCCAGTTTATGGACAATGTAGAGTACGAACTTATTCCTTCTGGAGGTTTGGAAGTGAAGATGCAGAAAATGGTCAACCAAGAAGAGCGAAGGAGAGTGAAATGAGAATTGAGACTCGCGCTAAAGACGGGGTCACCATTGTTGATCTCCACGGCAAGATTACGATCGGAGAGGGTAACGTAGAAATCCGCAACAAGGTTCGAGAGCTGTTACAGTCCGGCAAGAAAAAAATCCTGATTAACCTGGGGGATGTCAGCTACATGGACAGTTCGGGCATAGGCGAACTGGTCAGCTGCTATACCAGCGTGACCAATCAGGGAGGCCAGTTGAAACTGCTTAACCTTACGCAAAAACTCGAGGAATTGCTCGCGATCACCAAGCTGCTGACGGTCTTTGATTCGTATAATGATGAGAACAAGGCAGTGCAGAGCTTTTACGAACCGGCGGGAGCCTAAGCTTGGAAGGAGAGGGAGGATGGCATCCTCCTCCTGAATGTCGTCACCGGAGTGGCAAGACAATCTTTACGTTGCCGAGGGAGAACATCTGGTCCCCTTTCTCAGGGGGATGATCACTCACTCGTTAATGGAGCGTGGACTGACATTCGAGGAAGCGTACGAAACGGCCAGCCAGGTCCGTGATCACATCCGAGAGCAACGAGTCATTCAAAAGGACGAGCTGGCGGCGCTGATCGAGAAGCTGCTGCGGGAAAAGCTCGGCAAAAGATACTCCCTGCTTACGCCGCATGGGGTCCGTTTCAGCCCCGCCATTAAAGTCACCGGAGAAGGCGAAGACGTGCCTTTCAGCAAGGGAATCTTATCCCAGTCGCTGCAGGCCTCCGGGTTGGAACCGTCGGTTTCCTACGATATAGCTCGTGAAATCGAAGCGGTGCTGGTCCGGAGAAATCAACAGGAGATCCATCGCGACGAGTTGCGCCGTTTGATCTATGACACCATTCGTCTCAACTACGATTTGCGTTTCGCCGAACGTTATCTGCTCTGGCGCTGTTTCAAAACCCCCGACAAGCCGTTAATCATTCTTTTTGGTGGAGCGACCGGAACCGGGAAATCGTCTGTGGCGACGGAAGTTGCTCACCGGCTGGGTATTCAGAAAATCCTCTCCACGGACACTGTGCGCCAGATCATGCGCATGATGTTCTCAAGAGATCTGTTGCCAGCCATTTACAGTTCCTCTTATGACGCATGGAAAGAGCGACGGCTTGGCGAAGATAAATCGGTGGCGATCATTGAAGCTTTTCAGGAACAATCGCTCAGAGTCCTGGTGGGGGTACGCGCCATGGTGGAAAGAGCCATCGAGGAAAACTTCAGCATCGTCATGGACGGAGTTCATCTGGTGCCGGGGTTGACGGGTCTGAATGCCTTTGAGGACAAGGCTTATATCGTGCCGCTGGTGATCTCCACAACCAACCAGGACAGCTATCTAAACCGGTTCCCGGAGCGGCAGCGCGGTGCCATGAGGCGCTCGGCGAGGCGTTACATGGAGAACTTCGAAGCAATCCTCAAGATCCAGGCCTACATTCTGGAAATGGCCAAACAATACAGCGTCCCTGTGATCGAGAATGAAAATTTTGACGATGCCGTCCTGACTATTCTCACCGTTATTGCAGAGCAACTGCAGAATAAGTTAAGAATCGACAGCGCTAATCTGGTATCACGAGCCCTCTAGTCTAGTTCTCGTCCGAAAAGTGGCATTTTGAGAAACGGCATAAGGCTTGGATAGCATTTGATCTTAACCGGATTTTAGGTTCAACGCCGTCTTTACGTCATCGTCATGGCCTCGCGCTCGATTGCACACTCATTGGAGGACA